>CAZDYZ010000303.1:0-3368 GCA_964509525.1 uncultured Acidobacteriaceae bacterium | reverse complement strand
TTTCGCCACGGGCCGTCCAGCCGTTTCTCAAGGTCAACTGTGCCGCCGTGCCCTCCGAACTGCTGGAGAGCGAGTTGTTTGGCTACGAAGCGGGCGCGTTTACGGGAGCGACAAAGGCCAAACCTGGAAAGTTCGAACTGTGCGAGCAGGGCTCCATCCTGCTGGACGAAATAGGAGAGATGCCACCCGCGCTGCAGGCCAAGTTGCTTCACTTCCTGCAGGATCATCGGTTTTCCCGGCTCGGAGGCCGGACCACGATCCAGGCGGACGTGCGCATTCTGGCCGCGACGAACATCAATGTCGAGGAAGCTCTGGTTTCGAAGTTGTTACGCGAAGACCTTTATTACCGCTTGAGCGGCTTTACCATGAAAACTCCGCCGCTTCGCGAACGAAAAAAAGAGATCCCTCTGCTGATGAATCACTTCATGAAGCGAAATGCGGCCCAGTTTTCCAGCCCCGAACGCCAGTTTAGCCAGACCCTTATGCAAGCCTGTTTGAGTTACTCCTGGCCCGGCAATTTGCGTCAGCTCGAGAACTTCGTGAGACGTTACCTTGTGCTGGGAGACGAAGAACTAGCCCTCTCCGAGTTGCGAGTGAACCAGCGGAGTAGCGCTGACGTGCGCCAAGCGCTGCTTGGCCCGCAGAATGCTACTGGGTTGAAATGGCTGGCTCGTTCTGTCAAGCAGGAAGCCGAGGCCGCGGCCATCGCTCATGCCTTGGAGCAGACAAACTGGCATCGCCAAAAAATGGCGACGCTGCTCAAGATCAGCTACAAGGCGCTGCTGTACAAGATCAAGCAGTATGACTTGCATCCACCAGAGAGCGAAGAAGAAGTGGTCATTGAGACGAATTAGGTGTGTCAACTTTTCTGTTAGAAGAATTGACACACTTATCTTATGGAATAGCGCAAGGAGCACAGAGCTTCAGCCTCGGCTTCATCTCGCATCCTGCAGCAGAAAGGGTCGTGCTGAAACCGCGTTTGTACCTGCGTGAAAGCCGCAACTGCACCTTGTTTGCCGCTTGCCTCGGTTCCGCGGCAAACCCTCCGCTGCCAACCTGGTCCTGATGTGGGTCTCCCATACAGGTGTTCGTGGTTCGTGATTTGTGCCACAAAATGACAGCCTTTTCTACGTTCCAACGAGAAATACAGGCTAGAAATCTGGTGATTACCGTCACCGTGACGATGGAAAGAACTGCGGTGCATCGTAGCTCCGCTCCCGATCACTCTTGTGGAGGTGAGCGCATCGTTGATGGAAGTTGTTCATTTCTTACGTCGTTGTCTTTTGACTCCTGTCGTATTGGCCTGCCTTCAGTTGTCGGTGTTTCCGGGCGCAAACTTGGCTCGGGCCGCCAATCCCTCGAATTTTGTAACCGTTTATAACGAATCCGCCAGCACGCAGAGTGATTACCCGGTATCGGTGCCGCGGATATTTCAGGAGGGAGAGATTGCGCATTATGCGCAGGCGGTGGTGGGGGGCAAGGGGGTGTTGACGCAGTGCGATGTGAAGAACCGCTGGCCGGACGGATCGCTGCGCTTTGCCGTGGTGAGCTTCGTGATTCCCAGCCTGAGGGGCAGCGGCTCGGTGGAGGTGAGCTTCCAGGATCAGGCGAGCGGGAACAACGACAGTGGCTACCTGACCCTGGATGAGATGCTGGAGGCGCCCTACAACTTCGAAGGCCGGATTCAAGTGAGTAATGGGGCGGGCATAGAGCATGAGATTTCGGCGCGGGCGATGCTGAGCGCGGGCAAGTTCAGCTATTGGTTGCAGGGGCCGATCGTGACTGCGGTGCGCATTGCCGACGAAGCGGGACGGGCCTACGACGTGAACGTAGATGGGCAGGCGGGCAATCCGCTGCACCCGATTTTCGAAGCCTGGTTTTATCCCCAGAACCGCAAGGTGGACCTCAGCTATGCAATGGAGAACGCGTGGATGTCGAACACGGGGGCCAACAGCACACGCGATCAGAGCTACAGTTTCACGCTGTGCGCGGGCAACAGCAACTGTAAGGCGGGGAATCCGACGTTAGTCTTCAGCCAGCCGGCGTTCACCCAGATTGGCTGGTCGCGGTGGCACAAGGACTACTGGATCGGGGGAGCGCCGAGCCCGATCCGGATCGATTTCAACACCGCCTACCTGGAGAGCACCAAGGCCATCCCGCACTACAACGTGAACCGGGACGTAAGTGCGGCGGCCAGCCTGTACGCCAACACGTGGAGCAGTATGCCGGCGGGGCAGAAGAGTCTGACGGGAACGACGGGCGCTTGTGCGAGCGCGGCCTTCGGCACCATCACGGGGTGTCTGGGAGACGTGGAGCTGAACATCAACTCGGGAGGGGCGCATGAGTACGTAGGGCCGCTGCCCAGCTGGCAGGTGTTGTATCTGCTGACCTGGAACGACACCCTGCGGGAGGAGACGCTGACGAATGCCGACCTGATGGGCTACTGGCCGATGCACTTTCGGGAGGCGGATAGCGAGGCCGGCAGCGGGCATTACTTCGACGCGGGGGGGAGGGGCAAGGTGGGGACGCAAGGGCGGTTTGTGTCGCTGAACGCGCGGCCGACGGTAGCCCTGCACAATCCCACCAGCAACAGCACCAACTGCGGAGGGACGTGGCTGCAGGACCGGCCGGTGTTGAGTGGGGTGGTGACGCAAGGCAACTGGGATACCAGCAATCCGGACACGTTGATTGGGGCCAGTCATCAGCCCGACATCGCGTATGTGGCCTACCTGGTGACGGGGAAGAACTACTACCTGGAAGAGCTGCAGTACCAGGGGGCTAAGGATCCAGGTTTCCAGACAGGATGCAGCGGCAATACGGCGGGGAGCTACGATCAGCATCAAGGGGCGCTGGGGCTGTTCAGCGGGGACAACGAACGGCAGACGGGATGGGGGGTGCGGACGCTGGCGCGGGCGGCGTTTTTTTCGCCGGACAACAGTGCGGAGCAGGCGTACCTGAACGACAAGCTGGAGAACAACCTGGCGTTTCTGGAAGGCACGCAGGGGTTAAGCAATGACTATGCCGACCATGGCGCCGCTTACAGCTATGGAGCCAACTGGATATATGGGGTGGCGGGGCAGCAGCTGATGTTCTTGGTGGACTCGGATCCGTGGCTGGCGCCGGCTTACGGTTACACCGGACAAGGGGCACTGGGGAACAACTGCGGAGGAGCGCAAGCGAACTTCCAGGAATATTATCTGATGCTGGGGTTGGAGACGGCCCGGGATCTGGGCTGGACGACGGACCAGCTGCTGAGCCTGATGGTGCGGCGACCGCTGAATGTGTTGTTCAACCCGGCCATCGGGAATCCGTATCTGGTGGGGGACAACGCCGGGGGCAATGATCCTGGTTATGCCTATTGCCAGAGG
>CAZDYZ010000302.1:0-2064 GCA_964509525.1 uncultured Acidobacteriaceae bacterium | reverse complement strand
CGCCGCTTGCCCAGCGATGAGGCTGGCACTCGTTAGCGGGCCCGACTCTGTGTCGACCAGCCAATCCATCGTCTCGCCAGCGGGCTCAGTCGTCCACGTTGGCCACTGTTTCGTTCCCCTTCCTTTGGTCGTCTGCAGACAACTGCGAAGCCAGGTCCGTTTCCCCTCAAAGGCTGAACGGCATCGGGCTGGTGAGTGGTGCACCCCTCACGGGGTGGGAAACCAAGGCAGGCAGTTTTCTCAATCAACATCGGACTTTCTCGCCTCTCGCCGCGCGGCGTGACGGATGGACAATACCCAGATGGTCCGACTTTGCTCATCGATTTCGTAAATGACGCGATAGATGTGTGGCTTTTTGCCGAACAGCAGGTGCCTCAACTTTCGCTTCATCTTTCGGCTTTCCGGCGCCGTCGGACAGCGAAATGGATAGGTCTCGAGGCCCAAGACAGCTTGCTCCAGACGGTTAAACCATCGAGCAGCAGCCTGAGACTCCTCGGCCTTCTTTTCCAGATAAAGGAGCTCAAGATCACGAACCGCGCGGTCAGTCAGCTCAACGTGGTATTTCATGCTTGCGGCGGATTGCGTTGAATGCTTCACGTGCCGGAAGGGTGCGTCCTTGGGCGACATGTTCCAAGCCCTGACGGATACCTTCCTCGGGGCTAATACGTGCCGCGGTGTCGAGCAGCCGCTGGTATGCCGCTGCGTCCTGCACCACTGCGGCTGCCTTGCCCTTCACAGTGAGCACTACGGGACGCTGGCTCTTCTTGAGTTGCTTGAGAAACTGAGAAGAACGCCGGCGAAAGGTCGTCAGCGATTGAATGTCACTCGTGATGTCCAGCATGGATTTGCTCATTACGTCGCACCTTTTTAGGTGCTACCATCATAGCATCTTTCTCCGCACACAAGGGATCGTGCCAGCCAAGTGCTGACAGAAACCGGCGTTGGTTGAGCTCTGACTGTTGCAGAATGACGCTATAAGTAAGGATACGTGGCATAGATTGTCGTAGCACTATTCCTTAACGTCCTCCGGTTCGCCACCCTTATTCACGTCGACAATCGGGGCGGACCGGGCGCACAATGGAGCGATTGTGGCCGTGCCGGTGCGTATGGCAGACCGCCCGGAGTGCTCCGATGAAAAATCGTTTCACACTGTCGCAAACAGGCGAGACGGAAGTACAACGAGGTCGTTGTCGAGGTCAAGAAGGAAATTCTGGATTGTTCGCCTTCCTCCTGCTCGCAGTCTTTGCTTTCGCCGCCGATAAGCCTTCCGAGGTAAAAGGCGGCAACGGAATCATCCTCCCACCGCCGCCTCCAACGGAAGCCAAACCTGTGACCGAGAACATTCACGGAACCACTCTCACCGATCCCTATCGTTGGCTGGAGGATGCGAAAAGCCCGGCGACCCGCGCGTGGATCAACGAGCAGATGAAATACACCGAGCACTACCTTTCGCAGGTGAAGTACCGGCTCGAGATCGTCAATGAACTCACCAAGCTCGAACGCGTGGAGAGCTACAGCATCCCGATTGAGCGCGGCGGAAATTACTTTTTCAAGAAGCGGCTGGCGGACGAGAACCAGGGATCGATCTATGTGCGACGCGGATTGCGCGGTCAGGATGATCGGCTGGTCGATGCGACCAAACTGAGCGCCGACCAGAACACGTCAGTGCAGATCAATGACATCTCGAAGGATGGCACGATGCTGGTTTACGGAATTCGTTCCGGCGGCGCCGATGAAGAGTCGGTCCACATTCTCGATGTCGCGAAGAACCAGGAGCTTCCTGACTCTCTACCCTCCGCGCGTTATTCCGGCGTCCAGCTCAGCCCCGGTAAGCAAGGACTTTACTACGCGCGCTTTGATACTGCAGGATCGCTCGTCTTCTACCACAAGTTCGGATTGCCCGCCACGAGTGACGAGCTCATTTTCGGCAAGAGCTTCGAAGGTGAGACCTTCGGCCCCATGGAACTCATTAGCGCGGAGATCACCGAGAACGAGTCCTACCTGATGATCACCGTCTGGCACGGCGTTCCTCCCAAGCGCGTCGACATCTATGTGAAAGATCTG
>CAZDYZ010000301.1:0-1928 GCA_964509525.1 uncultured Acidobacteriaceae bacterium | reverse complement strand
AGAACACGGCACGCCGAGACCTCACGCTTGTATTACCAAGCAGCATCACTATTAGCCGCTATGAAAAGGTTCAAAGATGCGGAACACCTCTTCCGGCTGGCAAGCGTCTTCCTGGCAGGAGCGATTGCCTTCTTGGGGCTGCGCAGCTTCCTCGTACCGAGTAGTTTTGGGCAGTATGGCCACTATAGAGGCAAGGCAATTGCCGAGATCGCAGCACTCCCCGTTTCCTATGCAGGACACGAGGTTTGCGAGGGCTGCCATACCGACGTCCTCGACGTAAAGAGCAAAGGTGTGCATAAAGGCATTGCCTGCGAATCATGCCATGGGCCACTTGCCGAGCATGCCAACGATCCTGCTTCGGTCCAGCCGGCGAAGCTAGACACCGCCAAGTTGTGTGTTCGATGCCATGAGGCGAACACCGCCAAGCCAAAGAACTTTCCTCAGGTTGTGTCGGAGGAACACGCAGGTGGCGCGGCCTGCAATAGCTGTCACCAGCCGCACAATCCAGCAATGATTTCTGGAGGCGGCCAATGAATGTTACCCGCCGTCAACTACTCATCCTGTTGCCAGCGGCAGCGATCGCCTGGGAACACATACTCGCCGGGACACCCGACGCTTCGCCCAACTACGCGATGACCGACCACTGGTGGTGCATGCTGATGGACATCACCAAGTGCATCGGTTGTGGCAGCTGCGTTCGGGCTTGCCAATTGGAGAACCATGTTCCCGACGGATACTACCGGACCTGGGTTGAACGTTATCACGTGACCGATTGGGCCGCGGAGTACCCAAAAGTAGACTCCCCCGAAGGCGGAAAGAACGGATTTCCGCCGGCAATTGAAGCCGGCGGGAAAAATTTCTTTGTCCCCAAGATGTGCAACCAATGCGCTGACTCGCCCTGTACCCAAGTATGTCCGGTAGGCGCAACATTTGTAAGTCCTGATGGTGTGGTGCTGGTAGACCAGAAGTACTGTCTGGGATGCCGCTATTGTGTTCAGGCATGCCCATACGGCTGCCGGTTCATCAACCCACGGACGGCAACAGCAAACAAATGTACGCTGTGCTATCACCGGATCACCAGAGGCCTCACAACCGCCTGTTGTGAAGCATGTCCAACGGGTACGCGGCAGCTGGCAGACCTAAAAAATCCCAACGATCCGATCCATGAATTCCTCAAGACCCACAGCGTTCAGGTCTTGAAACCGCACTTGGCTACTCGCTCGAAGTGCTTTTATTACGGCTTGGATGGGTCAGTGCGATAAGGAGACCGGAGTGCAGTTTCCCGTAGAAGGCTTCATGTACCCCAACGAAGTGGAACTCCAGTGGAGCGTGCTGATCGTGCTCTACCCGTTTCTCACCGGGCTGGTAGCGGGAGCATTCATCCTGGCATCGCTGGAGCGAGTGTTCCGGGTTGAGGCGGTGAAACCCACCTATCGGCTGGCCCTGCTGACCGCGCTTGCCTTCCTGATGGTTGCACCCTTGCCTTTGCAGCTCCACCTCGGCCACCCAGAGCGCTCATACGAGATGTATCTGACGCCACACGGCTCGTCAGCTATGGCCATGTTCGGGTTTGTGTACTTATGGTATCTGCTGGCTGTCCTGGTACTCGAAATCTGGCTGGACTACCGACGAGATATTGTCGTGATGGCACAGTCTACGACGGGCTGGAAGCGTTGGCTGTATCGTGCCCTAACGCTCGGCTCAACCAACATCAGCCAACGTTCGCTGCAGATCGACGAGCGCGCAGGTTGGCTGATCACCGTTGTCGGTATTCCTTCCGCATTCTTGCTGCATGGATATGTAGGATTCATCTTCGGATCTGTGAAAGCGAATCCCTGGTGGTCCTCGCCGCTTATGCCGGTAGTATTCCTGTTCTCTGCCATGGTCTCCGGCATCGCGATCGTAATGTTGCTGTACATGCTTATGTG
>CAZDYZ010000300.1:0-2509 GCA_964509525.1 uncultured Acidobacteriaceae bacterium | reverse complement strand
GGTGGCTCGTCGGTACGTTGCGGAGCTTACGTGGCCCCCTCGGTGGTCTGCATGCCGCCTATGTATATCAACGTGGGTGCCTATGTTGACGAAGGCGCTATGGTTGATTCGCACGCGCTTGTCGGCTCTTGTGCGCAGGTCGGAAAGCGAGTGCACATCAGCGCTGCGGCACAGATCGGGGGTGTGCTGGAGCCGATCAACGCCTTACCAGTCATTGTCGAAGACGATGTACTGATCGGTGGAAACTGCGGGGTCTACGAAGGCACGCACGTCGGGGTACGCGTCGTGCTCGGAGCCGGCGTCATACTTACGCGATCGACTTCGATCTTCGATATTGTGAAGGGTGAGATCTACCGTGCTGATGAGACCGGGCGCCTTCACGTTCCTGATGGCGCAGTCGTGGTGCCGGGTTCGCGTGCCATTACAAAGGGTAAAGCCGCAGAGTGGGGCTTGTCTTTGTACACACCGGTCGTCGTGAAATATCGCGACGAACGTACCGATCAAAGCACCGAACTTGAGGATTTTTTGCGCTAGCCAATGCACCGGTGCTACCGGCGAATTGCGAGAACCGGGGGGCAGCTCGTTGAAGGGCTTGGTTTGGGTCCGGCTCTCCGGCCACCCGGTGACGGCCAGTTAAAACTGCATTGGGCAGGGAAACCTCTATGGCTCAGTCCAGCGCAAAACGCAAAGAGAACGCCGCGCTACTGATCGCCATACTTGCTGCTGCGGCCGCGCTGCTATGTTGGCGGCTCGCAGGACCATCGACTCCTCTCTTCTCTGCTCTGCGCTGGCTCACGCTAGCGGCGCTCTTTGTTGATGGGTGTCTGCGCCGAACATTGACAGCATGGATTTTTATCGCCATGCTGTTCGGCGCCGAAATCGGGCACGATTTCCCGAACATCGCGACGGATCTGCGTGTCATCGCTCTTATTTTCCTTCGTCTCATCAAGAGCATCATTGCACCGCTGCTCTTCGCAACTCTGGTAGTAGGAATCGCTGGACATTCCAACCTACGACAGGTGGGTCGGCTCGGGTTCCGTTCGATCATCTACTTCGAGCTCGTGACCACGATCGCGATCTTTCTGGGACTCGCGGCCATTAACCTAACTAAGGCTGGCGTTGGTGTGCAGTTGCCCGCCCCGGCAAGCGCTGAGACGGGCTCGTTCAGCAAGTTGACCGCGCAAGACACCATCCTGCAGATCTTCCCCGAGAACATCGCAAAGTCGGTCGCCGACGGAGCGGTGCTGCAGGTTGTGGTCTTCAGCCTGATTTTCGCCGTGGCTCTGGCCGCGATCAAAGAGGAAAGGCGCCGGCCGATGCTGGCTTTCTGTGAGAGCCTGGCAGAAACGATGTTCAAGTTTACCAACATCATCATGTATCTGGCGCCGCTCGGAGTTGGAGCTGCGGTGGCCTACACTGTGGGACATACTGGAGTCGGTGTCCTTGCGAGTCTCCTGAAGCTCTTACTTACCTTGTACTCAGCACTTGCCGTGTTCGTGCTCGCGGTGCTGCTGCCCATTGCGCTGATGATCGGGGTCCCGGTGCGCCGATTCATCAAGGCAGTTACCGAGCCAGTGACGATCGCATTCGCCACCTCCAGCTCCGAAGCCGCTCTTCCGCGTGCTATGGAAGCAATGGAGGCCATCGGTGTTCCACGGCAGATTGTCGCCTTCGTGATTCCCACCGGCTATAGCTTCAATCTCGATGGTAGCTCGCTGTTCCTCAGTGTTGCTGCGATCTTTGTGGCGCAAGTCTCAGGCATCCATCTTTCACTGGGACAGCAATTGATGATCGTGCTCACCCTGATGCTGACCAGCAAGGGTGTAGCTGGGGTTTCGCGTGCAGCGCTGGTGATATTGCTTGCAACCGCTGCTTCCGTCGGACTGCCTACCGAACCCGTGTTCCTGCTGCTTGGTGTGGATCAATTGCTCGACATGGGACGCACTGCTGTTAACGTTCTGGGCAACTGCTTGGCAACGGTGGTGATGGCCAAGTGGGAAGGTCAATTTGGCGCAGCGACGCTTTCGCCGGTAATCGACGAAGCGGTAACGCAGTAGGCTGCGGGGCAGTCTAGCTAAGACCCGGCATCACCAGGCTCGCAATCCTGCTGTTGGCCTGCTGTTGCCGTAATTGGAGATGCTTGTCCCGGAAGTGCCTGATGGCGCGTTCTCCCCAAACCTTCACGAAGTAATAGTTCAGCCCAGCGCCGATCACAGAGCTGATCGCCGGGATCAGCCGCGCTGTCCACTTCTCCACGATTTCTCCGCTGGCGCTTACTGCTATTCGCTGAATAACCCGTGGCACAAACCTCGAAACCAACTGCCTCTCGAGAAGTTCGCGACTGATGTCCACTCCGGCCGCGCTTGCGGCAGCAACCCACAACTCGGCTTCCTCCTCCTCGGTGTTGTACGGGAATCCGTAAATCAGGCTGAGCTTCTGCAACATCCGTAGAGTAATGGCGGCCAGAATTCCAAGATCAGGCAGCATGGTGAATATGCCGCCCATGCCG
>CAZDYZ010000299.1:0-2665 GCA_964509525.1 uncultured Acidobacteriaceae bacterium | reverse complement strand
GACGTGAATGGCGTTGCTTCTCTGTTGAAGGGCTCTGACACACTGTTGGTCGTGGACGCGATAACCGGTCTTGGCACCACCGATTTTGACGTCGACGGCTGGAGCATCGACATCCTTATTGGTGGTTCGCAAAAGGCAGTGATGATTCCCCCCGGGCTTGCCTACCTAAGTGTGAGCGAGCGTGCCTGGCAGCGCATGGAAACGGCGAAACAGCCGCGCTATTACTTCGATCTGCGCAAGGAGCGCAAGTCTGCGGCGAAAGGCGAGTCGGCTTTCACGCCGGCCGTTGCCCTCATTTGTGGGCTGGCTGCAGCGCTCGATTATATCCGCCGCGGCGGCAATGGCAATCTTGCCGCTGGACGCGATGCGCTCATTCACAATGCAGAAACGTCGGCTGCGATGGTGCGGGCGGGAGTGAAGGCTCTCGGTCTGAAGCTTTTCGCGCCATCCTGTCCCGCGGCTGCCGTTACCGCGGTCCTGGCACCCAACGGCATTGATTCTACTGCGATCGTGAAAGAGTTCCGCGAGCGGTTTGCTATGGTCGTGGCCAACGGCCAGGGCGAGATGAAGGGCAAGCTCTTTCGCATTGCGCATCTTGGCTACTACGACTACCTCGATGCCATCGGCGCAATTGGTGCGCTCGAGCACGTCCTGGTGAAGGTTGCTCCATCCCACGATTTCAAACTGGGCAGCGGCGTCCGTGCGGTGCAGGAAGTCTTTGCCGAACAATTCGTGGAGGCGGCTAACGTATGAAAATCGTCGTTGCTGACAAAATCTCTCCTTCGGCGTTCGCTGTTTTCGGCGAGCACAAAGATTGGACCGTCGTCACCCCTGATAAGGAGGCGCTCGCCGGCGAACTCGGCGCGGCAGATGCCATTCTGGTGCGCTCTGCCACATTCGTCGACGCCGCCATGATCGACCGGGCTCCCAGGCTGCGTGTCATCGGACGCGCTGGCGTTGGTGTCGACAACGTCGATCTTGACGCTGCCACCAAGCGTGGCATCGTAGTGATGAACACCCCCGGCGGAAATGCGGTCGCGGTCGCCGAGCACACCTTCGCTCTGATGCTCGCCCTCGCCCGTCATCTCGTGCGTGCCGATTCCACCATGCACGCTGGCAAATGGGAGAAGAAGACGCTGCAGGGCACTGAACTTCGTGGCAAGACGCTGGGCGTCGTCGGGTTGGGTCGCGTCGGCGTCGAAGTCTCTCGTCGCGCCATATCCTTCGGAATGAGGGTGGTTGCTCACGATCCTTATGTCGCCCCGAGCCTCGCACAGCAACTGAACATTACGATAGCTCCCTTGGACGAACTTTTTGCTCAATCCGACTACATCACGCTGCATGTCGGCCTCACGCCGCAGACACAGGGCATGATCAACGCCGACGCGCTCCGCAAGATGAAGAAGGGCGTGCGCCTGGTGAACTGCGCTCGTGGCGAATTGCTGAATGAACCCGCCGTCATCGAAGGCCTGCAGTCCGGGCAACTGGGTGGTGCGGCACTTGATGTCTACAGCCACGAACCCCTCAAGGACTCTCCCCTGGCTACGCTTCCCAATGTCATCCTGACACCGCACATTGCGGGTTCCACCCACGAAGCCCAGGAAGCCGTTGGGGTGCAGATCGCGCTGCAGGTGCGCGAATACCTACTCAAAGGCGTCATCCAGAACGCCGTCAATGTGCCCTCGATCACCGAGGAAGAGTACCAGGAGATGTTGCCGTACATCTCGCTGGGCGAGCGCTTGGGCACATTCTTGGCGCAATCCTGCGAAGGCGGTGTGGAAGAAATCGGCCTCAGCTATAGCGGGGAGATCGCGGAATGGAAGACCGCGCTGATCCGCAACGCCGCCGTGGCGGGCGCGCTCAACCAGTTCGCCCATGCCCAGGAAAGGGCGAACCTGGTCAATGCTGCGTCAATTGCTGAGGAGCGGGGCATCCGCCTCACTGAGCGCAAAAGGCCGCGCGATTCCGGTACTGCTGCCTCTAATGTACTTCGCATGACCCTCAAGGCCGGCCAACAGGAGAACACGGTAGCTGGGTGCGTTCAGCCCGGGGGTCTTTCACGGCTGCTCGAAATCGATGGCATCCATGTCGAGGCACCCCTGGAGGGCAATGTTATCTATCTGCGCAATCTCGACGTCCCCGGTGTTATCGGTCGCGTTGGGACGGTGCTTGGACAGCACAACGTCAACATCGCCAACTTCTCGCTCGGCCGCAACCGGGACGGGCAAGAAGCGTCGGCGGTCGCCGTGGTACAGGTAGACGGTGAGATCAGCAATGCTGTGCTGGAGGCCTTGCGTTGCATAGAGACCGTCCTTCTGGCTAAGGCGATTCGCTTTGGTGCCCCGCAAGCAAAACCTGTGGGTTCGACGGCGAAGTAACCCGGCTACCGAAATACGTCCTGAGATCCTGGTTTTCCGGCGAGCGGGAGCATATCCGCTCGCCGGAACCGGTCGAGACAAAAGGGGATTGGCCCGATTGCTTGATTCCAACGAACCTGCGTTGGTCCGAACCCTTAAAGGCATAATCCCTGCGGCGTTTCCTTGCCGAGCCCGTGAGTCCCGTAACAGCAGTCCGGATTTACCCAGCACGCCGTTTGAAACTGCTCCGACATCAATAGTGCACATTGTGACAGAGGCGCGAACTGCCTGAAGCAAGAGCCGCGTTC
>CAZDYZ010000298.1:0-3156 GCA_964509525.1 uncultured Acidobacteriaceae bacterium | reverse complement strand
ACCAGCATCCCCGAGACCGCTTCCTGCAAATAAGAATTGATCCGCGCGATCGCCGTGCGGATCCGCCGGTAGGAATCGCGCACCTTGTCGCGAAAAATCTTGGTCGCGTACACAATCGGCGGAAGCACGGCGAAGGTGATGAGCGCCAGCTTCCAGTTCATCTTCATCATGATCGCGATAATGCCGGCCAGCACGAATACATCTTCAAAAATCGAAACCACGCCCGCCGTGAACATTTCATTCAGCGCGTCGACGTCGGTGGTCACGCGCGTCACCAGGCGCCCCACCGGGTTCTTGTCGAAAAACCCGACGTGCATGTGCTGCAGGTGGCGGAAAATCTGGCTGCGCAGATCGAACATCACCTTCTGCCCGGTCCACTGCATCAGGTAAGTCTGGACGAACTCAAGCGCGAAAGTGAAGATGAGAATCCCGACGTAAAGCCCGCCAATCTGCGCGATGCCGGTCAGCGGAGCGTCGCTCAACCGGTCGCCAATCCATGAGTGGGAATAGGAATGCGAGTTCGGCGACTTCGCCAGATATTTGTCGATGGCAATCTTGGTGAGAAACGGCCCCAGCACGTCCGCCGCCGACTTCAGGATGATCGCTCCAAGTGCCACCACCACGTGCCACTTGTACGGACGCAGATACGTGAGCAGCCGCCGCATCAACCGGCCGTCGTACGCTTTCCCTAGTACTTCTTCTTCCTGATTGGAGGCCATCGGTGGCGCGAGAGATCACCATAACTGAAGATCTCCCCAATTGAGATTATCCCAAAACCGTTACCCCAAGTAGATGGCCAAACCGCCGAGCGGGATGGAAAAGATTCGGCTAGTGTGAGGACGGCTGGAGCGGGGGCTCGTGTGGGGAAGGGCGTCTCGCCCGTCCAAGCCGAGCAAGCTCGGCCCCACCCCGGCAACGCCGGTTCCGCGGTACATGTCCGAGTAGGTCCCCTCCTCGCGTGCCTATCTAACTTACTCAGAAGCAAAGATAATCGCGGCGGACGCGCGAACCGACTCCCCAAAAGTAATACACCATGGTCACGCGACATTTCTGAATTGAGCGTGTTTCCATACCCGTAAGACAAAGTTCGCTTCCCCCAAAACTTTATTCATTCGGAGCTTGGCATGAACAGATTCTTGGCATTGATCGCTACCACCCTGCTCGCAACCTTCATGCTCGTTGGTTGCGGGTCTAACTCCTCGACCTCCAATCCGGGACAATCGCAGCCCGGCAACGTGTTCGTTACCGGCGAAGATGCGCCCTTGCCCTCGGTAGTGGGCCTTTTCCTCACCATCAACTCCATAACCCTGAATGGCCAGAGTAATTCGCCGCAGGTGATCTCGGCTCCGACCCCCGTGGACTTCGCTCGCCTCTTAGGCCTGCGGTCCCCGCTTGCCTTCAACTCCGTTCCTGCCGACACTTACAGCAGCGCGACCTTCGTGCTGGCGAACCCGGTCATTTCTTGGGTGGATATGAGCCAGAATCCGCCGGTGGTGACTCCGATGCCCGGCACGCTGCCCCAGTCTCCTTACACATTGACGGTCAACTTCCCCACACCAATGGTTGTGGGAAGCAATGGTCTCGCCGGCCTGAAAATGGAATTCGACGTCCGGCAATCCCTAGCCGTTAACGGCGGACAAATCTCCGGCGCCGTGAATCCGGTCATTTATATAAAAGCCACGAAGGCGAGCGATCCTGATGGCCAGGTTACGGATCTGACCGGGGGGCTGGTTTCGGTGAATACCGCCAATAACTCATTTGTCATGCAAGGGCCTTACGGGCGCCAATTGACGGTGTACGTCAACGGCAGCACGCAGTTCAATAGTGGCTGGAGCATGACCGACCTCGCCGCTCCGGCGATTGTCGGGGTCCAAGGCGCATTTCAGGCGGATGGCAGCCTGATGGCCAGCGGCGTAGAAGTCATCACCACCGCCGAATCGTTCCTCTCCGGGCGCGTTCTGCAGGTGGCGAACAACGGTGCGGACCAAGCGCAATCAGTGACGATGTGGGTGGGGGAAACCGGCGCAGATCTCGTCAGCGAAGTGGACACCGTCCAGCCCAATATCGACATCAGCGCGGTGACCAACTACGAAATCTGCTTCCTCGATGGCCCGCTCGCCAATGCACTGTTCAACAACACTTCCATTGAAGTTGGCCAGAGAATCTTTATCGGCGGCAGCTACGTGAACTCTACGTTTACGCCGCAGATGATTTCGCTGCGGCGCCAGGGCGTCTACGGCCTGTTCGTGCCGGGAAGCGTCACTGTCAGCAACGGCAACGCAGGGTTCTTCCAGCTCTCGAACAACGGCTTGGTTGGCTATGCCGCCGGCGGCCCGGTGACCGTTTACACCGGCAACGACACTCTGTTCTTTAATCTGAGCGGCCTGAGCGCGCTGGCCGGCGACACCACCGCGGTGCCGCTGATCACGCGCGGTCTCTTGCTGCAAGACCCCAACAGCCCCGGCAATCCTGCCTTCTTTGCCGGTCTTGTGGCAGAACCGCCGCAGGCGAACTCGAACTAACTCGGCAAGCTAACCGTGCGAAGCGGGCAGCCGCGAGGCCGCCCGCATTTTTCTTTCATTGCAAGCCGGAAAACAAAGAATGAAGAGATGAGCGAGGAAGGAAAAAAGCACTCTAAATCGGCTTGCTAGTCTTTTTGATGGATGGCGCCCGTGCAACCGGCTTGGCAGTCTTCGGAGGTTTGCCGTCATGGATCTTCCCGCAATTGGGGCAGGACGTGACCTTGGCATTGTGATCAGCCATCTCGTGCAGAAAGGCTGAAAACGCCTGGCCACAGTGATTGCACAAAAGATCAATCTTCTCACCGCTCATATTTTTCCGTCACAGCGACAGGTTTGATTTGTGTAACCCTTCGGCAGCACACTCCTGCTCTTATATTCTAAGCTAGCCACGCTAACACGACGCGGCCCCGTGCCATAGAATGAAGCAGAGCATGCCCTTCGGTCTCTACATCTCGATCCCGTTCTGCCGGACCAAATGCAGCTACTGTAACTTCGCCTCCGACGTGTTCTCGAAGTCCGCATACGAGAATTACGTTGCCCGCGTGCTCGAGGATATAGCCAACTCGCGCCAGCTTGCGATGGAGCTGGGATGTACGTGCGACGACACCGCCGACTCGATTTATCTCGGCGGAGG
>CAZDYZ010000297.1:0-3662 GCA_964509525.1 uncultured Acidobacteriaceae bacterium | reverse complement strand
GGATGGATTTGCGGCATCGGCACAAAATACGGCTAGGAGACCCGAGGGACCTCAACGAGGACCAGCAAGGGGCGGTAACCGTCCGAACCAGGCGTTTACACGTTTTTGGCGCTACGCCCCCGAGATTTTGAGTGCAATCGGGGATTTTTCATTAAATGAGAATGTTTGGCTCCTCTCGACTTCCGAGTAGCCGACAAATGTACCTTATCAGCAACTGGAATGGATTTTCTTGGTTAAGAATGACGTCGGTTGCCGCTTCGATTCACGATATCGGCTTGCCAATCTCCCAGTGGTGTCCGAACGGATCGACGATCCTTGCTAAGCGCCAGCCATGTTGGTTTCCCATTGGCCACACCGTCGCGGCTCCGGCAGCAACAGCCTTGGCGAACGCGGCATCTGGGTCCTCCACAATTATCACCATACGAACGGTTCCTCCACCAAGCGTTTCAGGGCTGAAGTTCTTGTGTTCCGGAGACTCGTCGGCCACCCAAAACTCCGCTCCGTCGATCGACAGGCGAGCCACTACGGCCCCGTCAGGTGCATCAATGCGGTACACAACGTCAGCACCGAGAGCGGATTTGTAGAATTCAACTGCTTCGGCTCCTCTTCGGACGGAAAGCATTGGAGATATCGAAATCGGTGTCATAGTGCAATTATCCGATCTGAATCGCATCACAGCAAGACGGGCAAACGGCCGTCTTGTTGCTGTTCGCCGAGGAAGTACCGTTGCCAGTTCAGAGCGGATCACGCACGACTCGGAAGTTTGGTTCCGCGTGTGTTGGAGCCGTATAAGCTGTCCCCTAGACTAAGACTAGGCGTTACTCGTACCGCAATGCTTTCATCGGATCCACGCGTGAGGCACGGTGGGCCGGCAGATAACATGCTGCAAGCGTAACGACCAGCAGTGAAACAGGGACTGCAACATAAGTAGCTGCAGTAGGTTTCGCAAGGCCGACCAAACCAGCCGTGAGCAGACGCGTGGTAGCAATACTGATCACTCCGCCGATCAGGATACCGAGTACGGACAGCTTGAGCCCATGTTGCAGCACCATTCTCAAGACGTCAGCGCGACGAGCTCCGATTGCCATGCGTATGCCGATTTCGTGTGTGCGTCGCGCGACGGAGTACGCCACCAGGCCATACAAGCCTATTAAAGCAAGCGACAGACCTACCATTCCCATAGTGCCGACGATCTCCATAATCATGCGTGTAACCCCGGCCCTTTGCCGGTATAAGTCAGCCATCGTGCGCAGATTGAAGATGGGCTGATCTGGATCGAGAGAATGAACCGTCTGACGTAGCGCGCCTCCCAGAGAGGCCGCATCTGCGCTTGTGTCCATAAATAGCGCGACCATGCTGCGCCCGTTCTGAGCCAAGGGCAAATACAGAAAAGGCGACGGCGGTTCTCCGACGAAGGTGTAGGTTCCAGTCTGCGCCACGCCTACAACCTCGATCCACGAATTATCCTTACTCCCAAGGCGTATTCGCTTTCCAATGGGGTCCTGGTTAGGCCAATAGCGCCGGGCGAATTCCTGGTTCACGATCGCGACCAGCGGAGCACCTTGCTTATCGGAGATCGTGAATGCACGACCACGCAGAAGGCCGGTGTTCATAACGCTAAAGTAGTTTTCGTCGACAACGCTGGTCAGAATCTGAGCTTCCGTCTGCCCTTTTGGAAAGCTGTAGCCTTCAGGGATGAGCGCCTCTGAGTGCTGCTGAGGCGATAGAGGAATCACGCTTCCGAGTGCTACAGCGCGCACGCCGGGTAGCTCCGCGACCCGATCCCGAAGATTCCGGTAGAAGTCATGGCTCTGCTGTGAACTGTAGTGCACCAGCGATGTATCGAACTGCGCTGTGAGCAGGTTGTCGATTCGGAATCCGGGACTGAGCAGCAAGGTTCGACGGAAGCCGTCGAGCAGCATGCTGGTCGAAAGTAGAAGCAGCATAGCCATGGCAAGCTGTGCTATGACAAGCGCATTGCGGCCGAGGGTGCTCTTCCGCGTCGTCTGAGCCTCAGCGCTCTTCAGTGCCGCCACCAGCGAGGTCTTGCTCGCCTGCAGTGCGGGTGTCAGACCAAACAACAGCGCGCTCAGGATTCCAAGCAGTACCGCGAACACGAGGACCCGCAGGTCAAGCTGAGGCGAAATGACGACCGGAACATCCGTGGGCACGCGAATGCTTTGCAGAAAACGGATTCCGCCATAAGCGAATGCGAGGCCGAGAGCCGTGCCGAGCAGCGCGAGAACGAGACTCTCCGTCAGCAACTGGCGTACAAGGCGTGCCCGGCTGATGCCAAGTGACATGCGAATAGCAATCTCTCGCGTGCGAGTTCGGGCACGGCCCAACAGCAAGTTCGCCACGTTAGCGCAGGCGACATAAGCACGACGCCAGTGAGCGCCATGAGCAGCGCTACGAGAAACGCGTCATCAGGAGAACTCCGGATGCGCGCTTGCAATTCAGTCCACACATGCGGCAGCCGGTGGCTGTCGGCTTCGGTATGCAGCGGTTGTAGACCTTTCCAGAGGCCGTTGAGTTCGGCTTGTGCCTCTTCGCGCGTGGTGTCCGGCTTCAGACGTGCTTTCACTTCCAGTGAATGATTGCTCCGATCGGCAAGCGGATCTTTCGGGAGTCCCTGCAGGCGTTGCTCCATGCTGAGCGGAACGTAGAAGTACGGCCGGACGTACTCATCAGTGCTATGAAAGTCTTTAGGCGCAACGCCGATCACCGTGAAGTCAATGGCATTGATCCGCACTCTACGGCCAATAATGTTCGGATCACCTGAAAATTCGCTATGCCAGAAATCATGTGAGAGGATCACGAGCGCATCGCGGCCAGGCACCTGGCCTTCGTCGCCGGTGAAAGCGCGGCCGAAAACGGGATGCACTCCCAGCACATTGAAATAGTTGTCGGTAACCATCACGGCAAAGCGCATTTGCGGAGTTTCCGCCGCGGATTGTGCGAAGCTGAGTGGCTCGTAGTCGAACGCGGCGATACCCTCAAACGAGCGCAACTGCTCGCGGAAGTCCCGATAATCGGGAAATGAAAGACCGCCGACGCCACCGTTGCCATCCTGGTGATCGGTGCTGACAGTGACCACGTGACTCGGCTCCAGCACGGGCAGCGGCCGCAGCAGCAACGCGTCTGCGAGGCTGAAAATGGCGCTGTTCGCACCGATGCCGAGAGCAAGTGAAAGCGCCGCAATCGTCGTGAACCCAGGGTTGCGGGCTAGCAGGCGGAGAGGATAGCGAATTTCTTGCAGCATGAAAGTTCCTACGCACAGCAGGTTGAATTCGTTCCCGAAAAGCAATATCACGTGCGGCCAGAAACGAGAAACAGGCGTTACCTAAGTAGAAACACGATCAGACCATCAAAAATCTTGAATTACTTGCGATCGGCTTATCACAACTAATCCGGGGCGGGTTACAGGGGCATCTTGTCTTTTCGGCGGGGCGGGGCGACGAATGCCACAGCCACTTTGTTCTCGTGGCTCTTCCTAGCGAGCGCCGTTATTTCTGGCCAGACGTCACCTCTGCCATATAGAAGCTTGATTGCCATTTTCGACTTTCTCCTCAGGGACAAGGACAACCACGGCCAGCTTGTATTTCGCCAAGTGTACCATCGGCTGCTTAGCTCTCACTGAGCTTCGGTCGTCTCACAAAGGG
>CAZDYZ010000296.1:0-3323 GCA_964509525.1 uncultured Acidobacteriaceae bacterium | reverse complement strand
GCTCCTGCGCCCGAAGCGATTTTTTTTATGCCGCAAGCCCAGCCGCTGCAGCCACACCCACAGTCGCGATCGGCTGATGACGACACCCACCCGCTCGGCCAGTCGCTGTTGTAGTTCGGCCAAGGTCAGATCGGGCTGCTGCCGTAGGGCGGACCGCAACTGTTGCTCCACCGCGGGCGTCAACCGGCTGGCCGGACCATGCTCGGTCTGCGGCCGCCGCTCCTTCTGCCCGGTTCGCAACTGCTGGGCCCGAATCTTCTTGCTGTATCCCCAACTAACCCGGAACTGCTTCGCCAACTCCTGCAAGCTCCCTCGGCCAGCTTCGTACGCTTCCAGAATCCTGCAGCGCAAATCGTCCGAATACGCTCGCGGCATTGATGGTTTTGCAGAGATCGCCGTCCTTACCCTATCGCCAATCCACTTTCTGGGATATAGCTTCCAAGGAACTGCTTTAGGTGGCGGCCGCGCGGGCAGGAATGCATTATTTTGCGGACACGGTCGCTGCTAGCTGAGAATTGACAGCTTGAAAGTCCAGCGGTTAAAGTTTCTTCGCCCCAGAAGGCCGTACGCTGATCTCTGGTGTCGAGCGCGAGGGAACGTCGGTCGTGCTCACAGCCAATAACAAGTATTAACCACGAAGACCACGAAGAGGAAAAACTCTGATGAAAGATATAGGCTTGCCCTCCTGCCTTAGCGCCAGCCGAGCAGCACTAATCCCTGCGCTTGTGTTGGCCCCCATCCTCCTGCTTGCTGTGCCGGGTAGCGCCCAAGGCATCTTTCGGCAGCTTAGTCAGGACAGTTTCACCAATGGAAGCAGCCAGCACATGACCGAAGTTGAGCCGGGCGCTTTTGCTTATGGATCGACGATTGTCACTGCGTTTCAAGTTGGTCGCATTTACAGTGGCGGCGGAGCCGACATCGGCTGGGCAACATCGCTGAACTCTGGCATTTCCTGGACCAACGGTTATTTGCCCGGCCTAACGCAATTCGACGGTGCCGGGCCGAATAGCGCCGCTAGTGACGCCGCAGTCGCATATGACGCGAAGCACGGCCAATGGCTCATCTGCACCTTGCCCATCGGAAACTACGATACTGTTGCGGTCAGCCGCTCGTCCGACGGAATCCATTGGGGCAACCCTATCTACGTGATCACTAATCAGGACGCTGACAAGAACTGGATCGCGTGCGACAACACTCAAACCAGTCCCTATTACGGAAACTGCTATGTCGAGTGGGACAACCCCGATGTCGGCGACTTGTTGTATATGAGCACCTCCAGCGATGGCGGACAGACTTGGAGTTCGCCGAAGACAACTGGCGGCAACGATTACGGAATTGGCGGCAATCCCTTGGTACAACCGAGCGGGAACGTCGTGGTTCCGTTTGCGGATTTCAATGGCGGCATGTCGGCTTTTATGTCCACCAATGGCGGCCAGAGTTGGACAGCCGCTGTTAGTATCGCCAATGCGCCGAGCCATGGGGAGGACGGAGGCCTTCGAAGTGCGGGCCTTCCTTCCGCTGCCATCGATGGCGAAGGCACGGTCTATGTCTCGTGGCCCGATTGTCGCTACGAAAGCGGTTGCTCCGCCAACGACATCGTGTACAGCAGTTCGGACGATGGGACTCACTGGAGTTCGGTTTCCCGCATTCCTATCGATCCCATTGGCAGCGGGGTGGATCATTTCATCAACGGTATGGGCATTGACATCCGAACGCCTGGCAGCTCCGCCCACATGGCAATGACCTACTACTATTATCCGGTCTCGAATTGTGGTAACAACTGCCAGCTGTTCGCGGGCTTCACGATTTCTGCGGATGGAGGCCAGACTTGGACTGCGGGCCGACAGCTTTCTGGATCAATGCAGCTGAGTTGGCTGCCCCAGACCTTCTCCGGCAGAATGGTCGCAGATTACGTGGCAACTGTCTATCCGGCGGGAGGCAGGGCCTTTCCGATTTACGCCATTGCCTTTCCACCGTCAGGTAGCCTTTTCCACCAGGCCATCTACACGGAAGCTTATGGCTTTACCCAAGACGAGCTGAACGAGCCGCGGCTCAGTTCAAAGAACGACCGGCCAATCCCCGGAGCGAAGTCGGACCATCCAGAAAGAACATACTTCGAACTGGATAATGAACACCCCAGGCATCCGTTGGAGGATACTTTTCCTCCCGACAGAGACTAGTCTGTGCGGTGGCTCAGGCCGCTGGCGCACTCGCATCGGCGGCTTTTTTGCGCACTGAGCTGTTCGACAATTGGACGTGAAGGTCGTCCCTCTTCACAGCCGCAGCCTACAAGGTTCCCTCTGCGCTAGGCAGGAGCACGGTGCTACGACAGGGTAAGTTGAAAACATGAAGAGCTTTCGAAAAGAGTTGTGGTTCAAAATTCCATCGCGAAGTGGTTTCGTCAATATAACCTCACAAGTCGAGGAATGCCTGCGAGAAAGCGGAATAGCAGAGGGTTTGGTGCTGGTAAATGCTATGCACATCACGGCTTCTGTGTTTATCAATGACGATGAGCCCGGACTTCATCAAGATTACGGTGAGTGGTTGGAGAAGTTAGCACCTCATGAACCCACATCCTCGTACGCTCACAACCGGACGGGCGAGGACAACGCTGACGCCCACATGAAGCGACAAATCATGGGCAGGGAAGTGGTCGTTGCGATAACAGGTTCAAGGCTTGATTTCGGACCGTGGGAGCAGATCTTCTATGGAGAATTCGATGGACGACGAAAAAAGCGCGTGTTAGTGAAGATCATCGGCGAATGACGCCCAGCATTCACCCTCTGTCACCTAGCTGGCGCATGGTAAAGAGGAATATTCACTTGGCCCCCGCGGTGTAGTATCCGACCGTGGCTCGGATCGGTGCTTCTCAAAAACGGAATCACCTCAGCGTGGTCTTGCATACCGCCTGGGCTGCAGGACTGATATGAGTCGGATTAGCATGGCTCGTTCAGCTCTGGAGGCCGGTTGCGCGGTTTTTTCCCGCAAGGAGCCTTGACCTCTCTCAAAACCAGAGGTATCCAATCGTCAGCTGCAGCCCCACAGGGATTCCGGGATTTGAGCGGCCCAGAAACGCATTCGATAGGTGGTATACGCGTCCAACGACATCCAACGACCGTCTTTGCCGAAGAAACACGTGCGCGCCGGTATCGAAAGCGCCGGTGAAATTGGTCTGGTAAGTAGGACCTGGGGGAAAGTTGTGGGGACTAAAGAGCATTCCGCCAGCCAGCCCAGCAAAGGGGGTTACGCGGCGCCGATTATGGGTAAAGTTCCATCGTGGGCCAAAAGCCTCGAAGCCGCCAGCATAGTGGTATCCCAGAACC
>CAZDYZ010000295.1:0-9898 GCA_964509525.1 uncultured Acidobacteriaceae bacterium | reverse complement strand
TAAGCGAACCAAAGTATCGCCAATCGGAATTGGCCTCGATGGCGAGCGCTGATGCCAATTCCGCGCCAGGTACAGGTCAGGCCACAAACTCCAATAAACAATCTTCGTCTAGACAGAAGCTCGCACCGCCGCAATAGCTGTACCGTCTTAAGAAAGGCGCAGAACGAGATGGGTACCCTCAGCAGCGTAAGGACGGGTGCCGTTGGGCTGCTGGTCTGTCTAGTGACGTTCTTGACTGCTTGCGGTAGTTCGAGTTCTCCGTCGAACGCCCAGTCTGCTTCTGATAACCCAAACAGCCAGCCCGCAACTACTAGCGTTTCCGTCAGCGATCCGCACACCTGCGCCGGGCCCCGAGGGCCGTACAGCCACATCTACGTCTCCATCACCGATGTAGAAATCCACGCGAGCACATCTGCCGGGCCGAACGACCCCGGATGGGTCGACCTCACGCCCAATCTCAAGAACAATCCACAGCAGGTTGATCTACTGGCCGAGCCCAATAATCAATGCTTTCTTGCCAGCTTGGGATCTACCACCGAACTCCAACCCGGCAGTTATCAGCAGATCCGCATATTTCTTACCGATAACAATGTTTCCGTGCCGTCCAATCAGTGCGGCACCAGCGCTAACTGCGTGATACTCACCGTCGATCCCAGCATACCCTTGCCGCTCGATATAGCCAGTGAATCAAAGACTGGCATTAAGGTGCCCAGCGGCCAGATCGCAGGCGGGCAGTTCACAATAGCGGCCGGCCAGACCAAGGATTTGAACATAGACTTCGATGCGTGCGCTTCCATTGTCAGCGAGGGAAAGGGAAAGGGTCGATATCGGCTCAAGCCGGTCCTGCACGCGGGCGAGGTCGCGCTTACCTCCACGTCTATCAATGGAAAGGTAACTGACAGTGTGACGGGTCAACCGATTAGCGGCGGAGTTACGATTGTAGCGTTGGAACAGAGGGACACTGCTGGTGTTGATCGCATCATCATGGAAACTGTCACCGATTCCAATGGGGGCTTCGTCTTCTGCCCGGTCCTGGCGGGGAGCTATGAGGTGGTGGCCACCGCAGTCAACGGCCAGGGGACAGCCTACGGAGCTACCGTCATATCGGGTGTACAGCCGGGGAGTGCTCTAGGCACCGTACCGCTGGTAGCCGAGCGTGGCGCCAACACCTCGCCAGCGTCGATTACCGGCGAGATCACGACCAGTAGCGGCAATGCGGGAATATCCGCGGATATAGTGGTTTCTGCGTTACAGTCAGTTGCGGTCAACGGTTCCAACGTTCTGGTAACGATTCCGCTCGCTCAGCAATCGATGGGGAGTGCCCTTGTGACCACCGCCTCTGCTGATAATTGTCCGATGACCACCGAGTGCGGTGGCTACACACTCGTGATTCCTGCTCTGAATCCTAGCGTAGGAGCTTTCAGTGCCAGCGGAAGCCAACAGCCTTCTCCACCGGCTCCGGGTCCGGTGAATTACACCGTGGACGCGCAAGCCGTGGCGCCAAATAGCGGCGGCCTTCCTGACTGCTCTCCTTTTGAGATGCAAACGAACTTCACCTCCACTGGCAATCCATTGTCCGTAACGGCCGGGGCAACTATCACAGTTTCAACCCTGGCGTTCATGGGATGCCAATGATAAGCCTTACCTTTATTCTGCTTGAATAGAGTTCATACTCGGACAGAGTGAGGATTTACTCTATGACGCGCTCCGATCCATGTGACCCCTTAGAAAAATTAGTTAATAGACTCAACGAACAGCTGTATGTACTGAGTTCGCAGAGTCAGGGAGACCCGTTTCTTCAAGGCCTAGTAGACCTTCAAGGTTTGATTGAGATGACGCAAGCGATGTTGAAGGACGCAGAGAGGAGGTTGGCGAATTGCCGACAGCATCGACCGCTGCCGAATGCACTATTTCTGGTCACGTTAACCGACGCCAATCGTTCAGGCAGCAATTACAGAGACCAATCTCGCCCAACCTCTTTCAAACTGATCGCTGCTTACATAGCACTGGGTGTACTCGGCTTGAGCCTCGGTGTCTATATCCTTCATGGATATCGGGTTACACAGAGGTTGGCGGTACAGGGCGAGCAAGTAACCGCTTCTCTGAACGCTACGCGTAGTCAAATCGATAGTCTCATAGCCACAGTAAACTCGCTAGCCGCTCGACCTGAGTTGCTGGCTACACTAGCGACAGATACCAGCATTGCCCACCGAACCACTGGCCGACGCCACGCTGCCGAGGATCCACGTCTCAAGAAGCTCCAGTCACGGCAGGATGCACAGGGCAAAGCTAATGACGAGGCGCGTAGCGATCTGTCCTCCGCACACGGCGACCTCACCAGCGCAAATAAGGAAGTCATGGGATCGATCGCCCAAACGCAGGATGACGCCGCGCTCTTGCGAAAAAAAGGCGAGACCAATTACTACGAGTTCGATATTGACAATTCGAAGAACTTACAGCGCGATGGTCGGTTCGCTATCCGCCTCAAGAAAGTTAACATCAAACGCCAGTATGTTGATCTGGAGCTGCTGATAGACGATCGCAAATTTTACCAAGGACATGTGAATGTCTATCAGCCGGTAATGTTCTACATGCCTAATAGCCCGCAGCCTACGGCGTTGGTGATTAACAGCATCGGCGCGGACCGTATACGTGGGTATGTAAGTATTCCGAAATATCAGCAGTCGGAATTCGCATCTATCTCAAACGTCATCGGCGAAGCTCGCGTTTCTACAAAGTGATTGGTCAGGTTGAAAGGGACTTGGGTATACGAATTCTCTAATACGGCCATTTCATCTTCTCATTTGTGGGAAACCAAGACAGTCCAAATGGCCGGGTCTTCAGTCCCAAGCACCCACGAACAAAACCCGTTCAAATTGTGATCGCGCGCTAAGTTCAGTCGTTCTTCGAACCCCCGCTTGTCAGTGTAGAAAACCCACTCCCGATTATCGTCCTTGTAGAAATAGAACCAGGCTGTGCGGTCATATGAGTCCCACTCGAGATGAGGGTGATAGGCCGCCAGATATTGGTCGACCTCCTGCTGTCCAATGTATTCGGCAGTCGGATTTGGTTTCTCATCCTTGCCAGGATCTCCGGCAAACCAGTGATATCCATAAACCGGAATGCCCAATGACAGCTTTTCTTTGGGAACCAATTGCAGTGCGTATTCCAGCTGTTGCACTGTCCACTGATAACCTGCAACCGGACCTGGTTGTGTCCATCGCGTATTCTGATCGTAGGTCATCAGGCAGATCAGGTCTACTGACTGGGCTAGAGCCTTGAGATCGTACGCGCCGCGCCAGTTGGCATAAAGCCAGTGAGAGTAGCCACTCTTCCCCGGGGTACCGGGAGCATTGGGCACGGTGGCTATGGTAAGCTGCAAGCCTTCCTTGTGGAGGGCGGCCGCAGTTTCGGCAACAAGACTAGAAAGCTGATCACGGTCGGTCCAGGGCACATTTTCGAAGTCGATTTGAAAGCCTCCGTATCCGTTCCTTTTGCACTCGCCGAGAAGGGAATCGACGAAGGCCTTTTGCGCCATCGGAGTCGTGAAAAGCTTGTGCAGTTCAGGTTGAACAATGGTGGCCACGATCGGCATGACCACAACATGACGTTGTGCCGCTGTCTGAAGTACGTACGGATTCGCTCCACCCCAAAGGAGCCCGTTACCGTCGACGCTATACCAAGCAGGCACGAGAATGTCAATTTTGTCCGCATGTTCGATGAACGACTTGACCGAGTTAGGGCTGTCCGTCATATAGAAGAGCGCCTTGGACTGCGCTGCTGTAAGGATCGAGCCCGCGAAAAGAAAAACAATGACCTGCTTCATAGAATGACTCCTGATGTTTGTCAGTTAAACCGCGACTGGCGATCGTCTGCCGGCCACATTTATGAGGGCGAGTCGCTCTGTCTCGGTCTCTGATGAAAGTGGTTCCCAGACTAACTCTTCCCTCATGCCCACGCTCGGTTTGGCGCCGTCTGTGCTTGCTAGTGGTATGCAACGCTTGGCTTTCAAGAGACTTTGAATCTGTTGCAGACGATTCAGGTCCTGCCCTGCAACCAAACGCACCAAACTGGCTACGCCTCGTTGCCTTGATGCACGGCATGGTCTTCCGACAGGCTTCGGGATCAGACCGAGATACAAATGCAAAGTTGCCCTATCCCCCCAGAAAGCATGTGCAACATCTGGCTGTGCTGCCACAAAACCGTTGAGTTTGTCTGGATGATTTATGTCGAAACTTGTTTTGATATCTTCGGTAATCTCATAGGCATGGTCAACGATGCGCTTCTCCGCGATGGCTAAGACTTGCTGATAGTCTCTCTGAACGGCTTCGACAGCTTTCTCGCGCTGAATCGATTTCAGGTGAAGCACGCTGGCCACCATGAGCGCAGCAGCGGGCAGCAAGACTGCCAGCATCAGCCCCAGCATGCCTGTCCGCTCAGACCAGCGTCGAATTGTCAGCCTGAACATGAAGTGTCTCCCACAAGTACCGGGTGCCGATCTAGCAGGAGCATAAGCTACAGTCATGTCAAAACGAAGCAACAAATTGCAACAAATTGTGAACGGTAAGGGGCGATTGAATCTCTCACGTATTTCGAGAGCCGCCTTGTCCGTGCTACAGCAGGCAGCACTGCGTCGACCCATGACGACAGAAGTGGTAGCGCGGAGTTTATGCCTTTCCAGCCGGCCCTCAAAGAATCCGGGCGATATCAGGGTTTGTGCCGTACGGGTTGAGCGGAAAAGGCCGTGCCCAGCCCCATACCCTAAGCCGAGATACGTCTCTGGAAGCTATAATCACCGCGATGGTTAGCGCTCCTTCACATCATCTGGCAGACCGGCCTGCTCTTCTGGGCCATCGGCAGCCCCATCTCCGCATTCACGCTATCAACATCTTCGTTCGTGATCAGGATCAAAGCCTTCGATTCTACTTAGACCAGCTGGGGTTTAGTCTCGTGGGCGATGTCCGCTTTGGATCCGATGAGCGCTGGATCGCAGTGGCCCCTCCGGATGGCAGCACGGTGCTTTCGCTGATCGCCCCCAAGCCTGACTCCAAACAGTACGAGCTGATTGGCCGATCCACTCAGGTTGTTTTTGTAACTGAAGATGTTGTGAGCAAATTTCGCGAATGGCGCAAGCGCGGAGTTCGGTTTCAATATACGCCGCGCCTGAAGCGTATCAAGTATAAGCAACAAGCGTCAGCTCCACATTCAACTGAGCCATCAATGGCTGCGGGGGATGAGAGACCAATTTGGGGTGGAGTGATCACGCACTTCAAAGATCTTGACGGGAACTCCTTTGCGTTGGTCGGTTACGACGAGGAGAGCCGGGCCATCGAAGCACGGCGCCACGCTGCTGCGGCGAAGGTGGAATCGGAGCGCCGCGCCGCCCAGGAACTGGAAATCGCCAAGCTGGTGCAGACACGACTTTTTCCCCAAACACTCCCGCGTCTTTCGACGCTTGATTACTCAGGGACTTGTATCCAGGCCCACCAAGTTGGCGGTGATTATTACGATTTTCTAGATTTGGGAAGGCAGCGGCTTGGATTTGTGGTTGGTGACATATCAGGAAAGGGAATCGCGGCTGCTCTCTTGATGGCCAACCTGCAAGCGAACATGCGGAGCCAGTGTGCAATTGCATCGGATCAACCGAAGCGCTTTTTGCAATTGGTCAATCGCCTGTTCTACGAGAATTCGCCTGACAATGCTTAC
Source organism: uncultured Acidobacteriaceae bacterium (assembly GCA_964509525.1). Taxonomy (GTDB): domain Bacteria; phylum Acidobacteriota; class Terriglobia; order Terriglobales; family Acidobacteriaceae; genus Bog-257. The sequence goes on along the minus strand of CAZDYZ010000295.1, from coordinate 4,192 downwards.
GCCACCCTGTTCTTTGCGGAGTATGATGACCGAACGCGGCGTCTGCGCTATGCCAATTGCGGGCATCTCTCCGCGCTCCTCTTACGACACGATGGGACTCTAGAGCGCCTTGACTCCACTTGCACAGCACTGGGGCTCTTCCAGCAATGGGATTGCTCGACCGGGGAGCGCCCGCTCTCGTCCGGTGACACGCTCGTGCTGTACACCGACGGCATAACGGAATCGCTCAACGAGGCAGGCGAGGAATTCGGAGAGCACAACCTTATTCAATCACTGCGACGACATCGCGAACAACCGTCGCTGGGGCTCGTTGCTTCGATCGTTGATGATGTAAAGAGGTTCACTCCTCACGAGCAGTCCGATGACTTAACCCTTATCGTTGCCAAGTGCAGCTAGACCGTGATTTCAAGGCATAGTTGAATCATATTCATCGCCCACTGCCAGCGTTTCAGGATCATTCCGGGATCATGTTAGGGCGTCATGAAAATCATTTTGCCTGTGCCCCCTTGGTGAAGTGTCAGGCGCAATTGCTGAGAAACCCAGCATTCTATAAGTGGCAGACCAAGTTGCGGATGAGGATACACAATGACGCAAGCCGGTCCGGCTGCTGTGGCCGACTCCTGACTCGCACTTTGATAGAGCATCTCTTACAATCTTGCTGGCAGAATGCTCGTCGAGGACGGTTTGCTCTACTACAGTTAGGAGCTGATCAGTCACCCGGTAAGCCACTGCAACGTATCGATCCAGGTTTTCATCAGTTGGGGACGCTCCGGCTAGCTCGGCGCGGCGGGCAGTCCATAGATCCGCTCTGGAGCAGAATCCGACTTCCGCTTCAACAGAAAGCATTCCATTGTATCCAAGGTAAAGAGTACTCAACCGTGCCGATAATTCTACTGCCCCAAGGAGAATCTCCATGCCGGAAGCTGGCGGCTCTAACATCGAAGTGGCCCATCATCTCACCGAACACGAAAGAGTTCCGCACTCTCACACACACGAAATATTGGAGATCGTAGAGGCGATTGTGCTCGCTATCGTCGCCATCGCCACGGCCTGGAGTGGATATCAGGCGGCACTCTGGACCGGTCATCAATCCGAGCTATACGGCGAAGCCAGCAACCTTCGCGTCCAGGCCGAGGGAGCAGAGACCGCCGCCAACCAGGAACGCTTATACAATGCTTCGACCGTAGTCGAATGGCTGAAGGCCGAAGCCCAGGGGGAAAAAAAGCTCGCCGATCTCTTTGAGCGCCGCTTGCTCCCTGAATTTCGTCCAGCGTTTGAGGCGTGGAAGAAGACAGACCCAATCAACAACCCGGACGCGCCGGCGGGCCCCCAGTTCATGCAGCAATATCGCAGCTCGAAAACGGAGCAGGCAGTCGCGTTGAACAGCCACGCTACGGAGGTCTTCGAGCAAGGCAACCGGGCCAGGCAACGCTCCGACGACTACGTGCGGGTAACGGTAACGCTGGCGACCGTACTGTTGCTGATGGCGATCAGCCAGCGCTTCAAGACTCACGCGGTGCGGGTTGGACTTGCAGCTGTTGCTGCGCTGCTACTTTGCCTTCCGATCTATCGCATCCTTACACTTCCGCGTGCATAGGCCATTCTTAATGCGCGACCCGGATCTCATGGACTCGAGGTAATCCGAAAGCGTGGAGCGTATGCGAGTGCTTAAGCTTGACCAGTGTTGGAAAGGCACCTCGGGGAAAGCCGGTCAAGACAGGATCCCGAAATCTGACTCCCGAGATAGCAGCGGACCTCGTGGAAACGTACCTTCGTTGTTTAAGACCAAGCGTGCGTGCCTCGCCTATCGCCCCAGGCCTGGTTTGCCCCAGATGCGCGGAGCATGCTTGTTATTGATAAAGGAGAGAGGCCGGCACGGCTCCGAGGCTGGTCGTAATCCAACCGAGCTTCCCAAGCGAGGTGCACGGAGTTCGATAGCAATGTACATCAGCGGATACACTCGTGGTACAGAGCAACCCCCCATGACAACTGCGACCAATCGGACTCACAAGCACTTCTGCTGCAAGTCGCACGCCGCTCCAGTTGATCGGCATCCCCCGAGTAAGCCTGAAGCTGAGCCGCATGCTCTACGATGCTGCTTCTGGTTCGAGCTGTCCATGTTTGACGAAACGCATTCTGCGGGCGCACAGTCCAAGACTGCACTGGCGGCGTCACTCGTCTTCGCAGTCTCAGCTCCCATCCCTGGTCGGGTCTCTGATTCCGTAGAGCATCCCAAAAGGAAAAAAGATGCGATCCACTGAGCATGTGTGGCCACCCAGGACGAGGCGCGGGTTTGTGAGTACGCAATCAGCTCCCTCTTATAGGTTCGAGTCCCGCGCTTGTGGCTTCGTCGCAAGAAGCGCATGCGTCCGAACGAATCGCAATCGAGGAGGCGTTTGTGTACGGCGCGCACCAGGAGTGTTCCTATTCGAAAGCCACACACGGCAACATCAATGTCATGACTAACTTTGAGACCAAATTTGCCTCGCATGTGGCGTGATCGTGTTTTGCGAGGAGGGTTGACAGCGTAAACAGGCGCACCGATCAATGCTCGATTGCCCAACACAAGGACCAAACGTTTTCAAGAAGGCCTGAAATTGATAGGAGGATTTATGGTAACGATGAAGGTTGCAGCAGTAGCGCCAATGACAGTGGCACAGGTTGTTAAGCCGGGAGGAGATTTCCAGATCGTCCAGCGCGAGATTCCGGAGCCGGATGCAGGACAGGTGCGCATCAAGGTGAAGGCGTGTGGTGTTTGCCACAGCGACGTGCTCACGAAAGAAGGCTCCTGGCCCGGAATTCAGTATCCCCGCGTTCCGGGACATGAAGTCGCGGGAGTCATCGACGAAGTGGGCGCCGGGGTTTTCGCGTGGAAAAAGGGACAGCGCGTGGGTGTTGGCTGGCATGGCGGCCAGGACAACACGTGTCGCGAGTGTCGGCGGGGAGACTTTCGCAATTGCAGGAACGTGAAGGTTTGCGGCATCAGCTATGACGGCGGCTACCAGCAATACATGGTCGCCCCCGTGGAAGCGCTGGTGCCGATACCTGACACTCTAAATGACCTCGAAGCAGCGCCGCTGCTGTGCGCGGGAATTACTACCTACAACGCCCTGCGGCACAGCGGTGCGTTCCCGGGCGATCTTGTTGCGGTGCTGGGTATCGGTGGTCTGGGTCACCTCGGAATCCAGTTTGCGGCCAAATTTGGTTATGACGTCGCGGCTATCGGGCGCGGGTCCGAAGATGCGACGCTTGCCAAGAAACTCGGGGCGAGCAAGTACATCGACAGCAAATCAATGAATGCAGCACAGGAATTGCAAAAGCTGGGCGGAGCTCAGGTGATTCTGGCGACAGCTCCAAGCTCGAAAGCGATGTCTGAGCTCATCGACGGTTTGGGTCCGAACGGGAAGCTCATGGTGATCGGTGCCACATTCGATCCTATTGAGGTCACGCCAATCCAGCTCATCAGTGGAAGTAAAAGTATTCAGGGCTGGGCCGCGGGAACACCAGCCGATTCCGAGGACACGCTGCACTTCGCCGCACAAACCGGGGTCCGTCCCATGATTGAAACCTATCCGCCCGAAAAAGCGGCTGAGGCTTACGCGCGAATGATGAGCGGCAAGGCACAGTTCCGCGTCGTTCTGACGATGTGAAATGGTCCAACAACGCAATGGAGAAACCCGGCAGGATTAATAGACGCTCGCACAATCTGAGTTAAACGATTTTCACCTTGCCCGGTTTGAAGGGATGCTTGCAGGTGTGTTGTTCTGACATGTTCGCAGCATTTCAATGGTTGGCCCAGGGGAAAGGAAACGAACATCCCATGTAGTACCCGACCTTCTTCGAACGATACACAAAGATGGGCTTTCCATTTTCTACAGAGAGGCTGGGCCGAAGGACGCGCCGAGGCTTCTCCTGCTGCACCTCGGCTTGGACGCGCTTTGGAAAGTGTCCTGTTGGGAGTTGCTTCCGTCGGATTGTCCTCACGTCACCTGAATTCGTGCTGCGGTATTCTACAGGCGACGCACGGCTAAACAGCCAGTCTGCGCAGGATGCTCAGCCGTCACGTCGAAACTAAGGGCGCGCTTCGTACACGATGTTGAAGGGTGTCTCGTTTGCCCGGCGAAAGCGACTGAAGCCCGCTGCGGCCGCAACCTCCCGAATGCGTTTTTCGCCGGCCTGTGCACCCAGGCAG
>CAZDYZ010000294.1:0-15117 GCA_964509525.1 uncultured Acidobacteriaceae bacterium | reverse complement strand
CGGGTTAGTCACGGCTTTGGAGCCGGTGCTGCAAGCTTGTGAGGGGATCTGGATCGCCCATGGCAGTGGCGACGCCGATCGCGAAACCGTGGATCGCAATGACCGACTGCTTGTTCCGCCCGACGACCCACGTTACACCTTACGCCGCGTGTGGCTGAAACAGGAAGAAGAAGAGGGCTATTACTATGGCTTTGCCAACGAGGGGTTGTGGCCGCTTTGCCACATTGCGCACACACGGCCCCTGTTTCGTGCCTCTGATTGGAGCTACTACCAGCAGGTAAATTACAAATTTGCCGATGCGTTCGTGGAGGAGACGGAGGATATAGAGCAACCGGTGCTCCTGGTGCAGGATTACCATTTTGCTCTCTTGCCGCGGATGGTCAAGCAAAGGCGCCCTGATGCCCGCGTGGCGATCTTCTGGCATATCCCCTGGCCCAACCCCGAGGCGTTCCAGATTTGCCCCTGGCAACAAGAGCTGTTGGACGGATTGCTGGGTGCGGATCTAATTGGCTTCCAGGTACAAGCCCATTGCAACAACTTTCTCCACAGTGTAGACCGGGCTGTAGAGTCGCAAATTGACTGGGAGCACTTCACAATCAAGCGACGCGACCATGGCACGCTGGTCCGGCCATTTCCCATCAGTGTGGATTTCAATGAGTTCCAGACCCCGGACACGATGTCCTTCAGGGCCAACTCCGACCGGTCGGCCCTGTTACGGGAACACGGCGTGGAAGCCATTTTCATGGGAGTGGGGGTGGACCGAGTGGATTACACCAAAGGTATACCAGAGCGCTTGTTAGCCATCGAACGGCTGCTGGAACACTACCCAACATTCCAGAGGCAGTTCACCTTCGTACAGATCGCCGCTCCCAGTCGGACCCGTATTCCGCGTTACCACCATCTGCTGGCGGAGGTCGAAGCCGAAGTGAGCCGTATCAATCGGCGTTTTCAAACATCAAATTGGACTCCCATCATCTTTCTCGAGCGCCAGCACAGTCATCATGAGATACAGCGGTATTACCGGGCCGCGGATCTGTGTCTGGTTACTTCGCTGCACGATGGCATGAATCTGGTAGCTAAAGAGTTTCTCGCAGCACGCCACGACGAAGATGGGGTGCTGATCCTGAGTCGCTTTACCGGGGCTGCACGCGAGCTGCGCGATGCCTTGCTGGTGAATCCCTACGACATTGACGCAACCGCAGACTCGATGCGCCAGGCGTTGGCCATGGATCCTGACGAAAGGAAACAGCGCATGCAGCGCATGCGAAAGGTCATCAGGGAACACAACATCTACCGTTGGGCCGGGAGCTTGATTGCCGAGCTCTGCGAAGTTCGGACTGACACTACCAGCAAGAAGCCAGAAGAGATTCAGACCGGGCTTTCGGCAACTTGAACACTAGGTAGGGAGGGCCGTGCTGGACACCGATATCAAACTCGAAGTGCAACAGTTCTTTGCCAAGCTCAGCCGGGCGCGCCAGTCCGCTCTGTTTCTGGATTATGACGGCACTTTGTCCCCGTTCAAGTTGGAGCGTGATGAGGCTTTCCCGTACCCCGGCGTGTCCATGTTGCTGACAGAGATCATGACTACCGGGCACACGCGCGTGGTCATAATGACAGGGCGTCGCGCCCACGAGGTCATCCCGCTGCTTGGCGTTGTTCCACACCCTGAGATCTGGGGTGTGCACGGTTTGCAACGCCTGAGACCCGATGGTTCGTGCGAGATGCCACGTTTGGATGAGGTCGTCACCCAGGCGCTCACCCGGGCTGACGAGTGGCTCGACAGTACTGGTCTTCACCATCTGGCCGAACACAAGCCGGGAGGCCTCGCCGTACACTGGCGCGGCATGTCGGCCGATGAGCAGTCGGACACACGCAAGATCGTATCGCTGGGATGGTTGCCAATTGCTCATCATGCCTCCATGGTGTTTCAGGAATTCGACGGCGGTATAGAGATGCGAATGCCGGATGGCAACAAGGGCAACGCAGTTCGCACTGTTCTTAGTGAGATGGAACCTGGGACACTAGTGGCCTATCTGGGTGACGACGAGACAGATGAAGACGCCTTCAATGCTTTGTCGGATCGTGGCCTGCGGGTCCTGGTGCGGCCTGAGTGGCGGCGGAGTGCAGCTTCCGTATGGCTCAGGCCTCCGGCAGACTTGCAGGAGTTTCTATGTGATTGGCTGGAAGCATGCCGAAGCGCACAATGGCCAACGCTGCGCCGCGCATGGTGATAGACCCCGCAGTGTGGAGGGCAAAGGAGTAGGCACATGCAGTCCGGCGTGGCAGGTTGGCCTCCTGTCACCTGCCAGGCTCGGTGTCCCGTCTCATTTCAATCCCTCGACGCGCCTGAGAATGAGGTTCTGATCTCTAGGATCAGCGGACCTTATCGCCGAGTTCAGTGGCCCTGCACACTTTGAAATCTATCTGTCATGACCCATATGAAAAGAAATAGAATGCCTAACCTTCTACTTTCAATGTCGATTGGCGTCGGTTCGATTATTCTCTCTCACGCTATGTTTGCTAATCCTGATTCAGGGCAAGTGATTCAGTTTTTGAATCAGACGATCGATTGGTATCGGCAAGTGGTCCCCTTGCAGCAAACCGCGACCGAACCCGATGACATTTTGATAGTCACTGATGAAGGAAGAATGGCGGAACAAGTTGTACGCCTGGCCTTTGATTTTGCCCGAGCAGAGGCAGAGCTCACTAAGCAGGAAAATCCGGACTCAGGGCGCGATCAGGGCGGGGTTTCGCCGCAGCACGCAGCATTCCTTCAGTTAGAAGAGAAGATCGACAATCAAGCAAAGGATACACAAGCTGAATTGGACGCACTCCGGCAGAAGGTGGAAGGCGCGTCGGGAAAAAAGCGCCAGCAAGTGCAGGCACAGATTGCAGAGATGCAAAGTGAACTTGACCTTACCAAGGCGCGTCGGGAGGCGATGCACGATATGGCTCAGTTCATGGGTGGATCCAGTACGACTGCGCTGGGAGCGAGCGGACTCCAAGCCCAAATCGATGCCCTGGCGGATGCTGTTCCGGCAGTGTCGGCTCCGGCCAACAGCAACCAAGCCGCCCTTGCTCCCAAGGAGCCTCCTATAGCGCTCGCGGCCGGGAACAAGCCTGCCTCGTCTGGCATCTGGGACCTGACCGCTGACCTGTTCGCGTTGTCCCAACAGATTCACCGGGTTGACGCCACCATGCAGCAGACGAGCTCTCTTACCCGGATGTCAAAGCAACTTCGGTCGCCACTGGTCAGCCGCCTTAGAGAGTTGTCTAATCAGGGCGATGAACTGGCTACACAAGCGCACTCCGCAAACCCTTCAGGGCTGGAGCAGGAGAAACAGCAACTCGATGCGCTCGCAGCGCAGTTTAGGCAGATCTCAGCAGCTTCCCTTCCGTTGAGCGAGCAAGGTATTGTGCTTGCGCTTTATGAAAAGAGCCTCGGCAACTGGGAAAGGAACTTACAAAGCCGCCGCGTTGAGAAGCTAAAAGGCCTGTTGATCAGGCTCACATTCCTAGCAGTAATCATCGGCATTGTTATGGCGGCGGCAAGACTCTGGCGGATTGCTGTGTACCGTTACGTGCATGATCCCCGCCGCCGGTATCAGTTTCTGCTCCTGCGGAAATTTGTATTGTGGTTCCTGATCGCTGTGATTGTTGCGTTTGCTTTCGCCAGTCGGCTCGGCTCTGTGGTGACGTTTGCCGGGCTCATCACGGCCGGCGTAGCGGTTGCGCTTCAGAGCGTCATCCTTTCGGTCGTTGGATATTTCTTTCTTATCGGGAAATATGGCATCAGAGTAGGCGATCGTGTGCAGATCGGTGGAGTGACGGGGGAAGTAGTCAATGTAGGACTGGTGCGGTTACACCTCATGGAGCTGGGTGGGGGTGCCGACTCCGTTTTCACGGGTCGTGTAGTTGCATTTTCAAACTCCATCGTGTTTCAGCCCACCGCAGGCCTCTTCAAGCAGATCCCAGGCACAAACTTCCTCTGGCATGAAATCACGTTAGCGCTGTCCCCGGACACTGATTATGCTACGGTCAAAGAGCGCTTACTGGCGGTCGTTGAGGGAGTTCTTGGGGACTACCGCGAAGATATGGAAGGGCAATACCGGGCAGTCCAGACTACCCTCATCTCAACTGCCGCAAACGGATTTCGGCCAAAGGCTCAGGTACGTTTCACGCCATCGGCAATTGAGGTTGTTATCCGTTTCCCAGTTGATCGGCAACAGGCGTCTGAAATTGACGAGCACGTCACGCGCGAATTACTGCGCAATCTCGACCATGAACCGAAATTGAAACTGGTAAATTCCGTTTCTCCCAGCATAGTTGTCAGGACGGATCTAGCTGCCTGAGCTCGCCATAAGTGTTGTTCGCTCTCTGTAAGCAGAGCTATGGCGCCCTTACCTGATCTCGGCAAGAATTTCCAATTGCCTTCCAATCGTTAGCGGTTAACCAATTTGTTCTCAGCAAGATAAGTTCCTGGCACGGTTGTTGCAGCTTCGCCTTTGGGTGTCCGTAGGAGGTGGACTCTCCTTACTTAGTAGCCCTGCACGTGCCGCTGGGACTGGTCAGCAAGAGGAGACACAACCGTGAAGACGAAACGAAACCTGATAACCGCAGCTGTATTACTGGCCTTGTTGTTGCTCTTAGGATGTAGTAAGAAGCCGCAACAAAATGCAACACCCGTGAGTTCGGACAACCAAAGTTCCGCAACTCAACCCGGCCCCGCGCCGGATGGCAAGGATTCGAACACGCCACCTGAAGATTCCACGGATGCGGCAGCCAATGGTGCTGCCAATTCTTCGCCACAGGCGCCTCCGCCGCTAACGATACCCGCTGGAACACCGATCACGGTACGGCTCGAGGAGCGATTGTCAAGTGCTTCGGCGGTACCTGGTGAGAGGTTTGATGCTGTGATTGAAGAACCAGTTGTGGCGGACGATCGTGTCGTCGTGCCGGTAGGAGCGCTTGCCACAGGGCATGTGGTCATAGCGCGCCGCTCGGGACGATTGCACCATCCGGGTGAGCTAGGCCTGACCTTGGATAGTGTAACTGTTGGTCAGCAGAGCATTGCGATCGCGACCTCGAGCTTCGTGTCACAGGGGGGGTCGCACAAGAAGCGGAACTTGGCGTGGATTGGCGGAGGTACCGGAGGCGGAGCAGTAATTGGGGCCTTGGCCGCGGGCGCAAAGGGAACACTCATTGGCAGCGGTATCGGAGCGGTCGCTGGCACGACAACGGCGTATTTGACCGGCAAGAAGGATGTAGTACTTGGTAGCGAACGTCGGCTGCGCTTTCGGCTGAACCGTGACGTCAATGTTTCCTGATGAGTAATGCGCATGCACTACACAGTGAGCATCATGGAATTTCGGGACAACGGGAGGGTCGCCAAAGAAACGCAATAGTCTTGTAATCCCTTTGAAGCGCCCCCTGGAGAGACAAGTGGGTAACATGTGCCAAGGTCATCAGTACAAGCCAGTTCCAGAGAATGAACGGCAATTTCCTCAGTACGCCAGTGCCCTGTCCAATCAAAGGACAGGGCACTCTGCAGAATTTGGATCTCGCGCTTAATTTTAGTTCGAACCACCAGGCTGGGTGGGCGCAGACTGGGCGTTGCTGGCGGGCACCAATCCTGGTTTCTCAGCAGCGCTCGTATCAGCGTTGTTTGTCTTAGCAGTTCGCTTGGCATTTTTTGCCTTCGAGTTACTCTGCTCAGGGGCAGGCATGCACTGATATTCCGGGTAAGACGTACAACGTTGGGCTTGATCCAAGGCGAGGTTGTACTGTTCCAACTCGCAGGCTCGCAAAGCTGAGAGACTCTGCCAACATGCATCGTTGTGTGGATCCGGCAGCGTGTTCTGCGCCGACAGCGTGGCTACCGAAAGCACCAGCAAAATTCCGATGGGGACCAACTTTTGAACTTTCATCTTTTCCTCCAACTAGCTTTCGAGTATGAGATGTGTAGAGCTATGTTGCGCGCGGACAAATACTCCTCGATTTCTGCCATTTTTCTTGTAGCGATACACCCGCCTCGCGCATCTTGTTGCATATGAATGCACGTCCTGCATATCGGACCCGTGGGCGCTCGACAATCAAAGGGTGGCCTACACGTCGCATTTCCTTACTGGTGTTGCCAGGTGTGCACTTGATGAATCTGGCCGGCCCCCTTGACGTCTTTACGCGTGCTTCCGCAGCTCTAAGTCGCATGAGCCGGAGAAGCTCATTTGCTTACCAGATCCAACTGCTCACAAATGATGACACTCCACTTGTGACTGGATCAGGACTTGGCTTAGTCGGCGGGCGCCGATGGGCCGAGGCGATCGAACCTATCGACACGCTCTTGGTGTTCGCGAGCTCGGGTGTGATTGAGTCGCCGATCAATCCCACACTGCTTGCCTGGATTCACGAGCAGGCTGATCATGTACGCCGCATCGGGTCAGTGTGTGCTGGCGCATTCCTCCTGGCAGCGGCAGGTATCCTCGATGGGAAGCAGGCCACTACGCATTGGGAGATGGCAGACGTGCTGGCCAAACGTTATCCCCGTATCTTCGTGGATGGCGACCGCATCTTCACAAAAGATGGAAAGGTTTGGACAAGTGCCGGCGTTTCCGCAGGGACCGATCTCGCGCTGGCCATGGTAGAGGAAGATCACGGACATAAGCTTGCTTTGGAGATCGCACGCCGTATGGTGGTCTTTCTGCGTCGAGCAGGAGGCCAGAGTCAATTCAGCACCCAACTGGCGGCCCAAGCCGCAGACCGTCAACCCATCCGCGAATTGGTCGCCTGGATCACAGAGAATCTCCATGCAGACCTTTCCGTTCCAATCTTGGCGCGTCGTGCTGGTATGAGCGAACGCAACTTCAGCCGGGTGTTTACCCAGCAGGTCAATACCACTCCTGCCCGCTTTGTTGCGCGTCTGCGGACCGAGGCAGCGCAAGCCAGGCTAAGGGAGACATCAGACAACGTGGAAACCATTGCCCAAGGCGTGGGGTTCGCAGATGGCGAGACCCTGCGCCGCCACCTGCAAACAGAGTTGGGCGTGTCTCCTCACTCTTATCGTGCAAGGTTCGGTCGAGAACAAGCTGTACCCCAATAGGTCGCTCCAGAATCTAACGGCCTCAACTTGCTCCACACCCAACCAATCTGCGCCCGGCCCCTGTAAATAATTGAAAACAAGTTAAGTTATTGCAGTTATGAGTGACGTCGACTTCCTTTAGCTTCCTACCCCCAGGCGCTAGCGAGGCGAACGCCGAATCCCTCAGTTGCGGCTATGAACCCAATACCCAGGGTGGCTAAGTCTTTGATTGTGCGTGAGATGAGGTATCTTCGGAACCATTCCTGAACAACCCATCAATCCCAAGTCAAAATGCGCCCCTCAACTACAGAGGTAGCTCTCCAGGTAGTCTCGGGGGAGGTGCATATCTGTCGACCGATCGGAAATATGTCCCACCTTGAGGCAAATTCCTCGACGCAGCCCACCAAAACGACGTCTTTTTTGAGATTTTTCGAGCAACGCCGATTAGATATTTGACTTAGGGTTTTGCTCAAGTCAAATCCAACGAGCACATTCAAAGAGGGAACGATATGGTCGTCAGCAGTTGGTATAGTTCGATCCGCGACACACCCTACGTACCGGGCTGGATTGAAGATGCGGCCAGGAAGCTTAAGGAAGAAGAGGAAAAGCGGCAACAGATATTACAGAAGAAGCAGCAGCTTGAAAAGGAAACCGTCTTAGCTCTCGGTCGGGAACTGTTTGAGCTTTTTCTCAACACTGTGGAGCGCGATGTCGAGACATTCAACGAACATTTTCCAGAGAACGAACGCAAGCTACAAAGGCTGGAGCGAGTCGATGACTCTGCTTTCACGGTGCGGCGGCGCTACACCCCGTCCTACACCCTGTCGGTCAGGTTTGACGCTCTTGTGCCCAGCATTATCTACGAAATAGATCGCCCCAATATGGTAGATGGACAAATCTATTCCCAGCCAGGTGGTTTCGGGTTCAGGTTGCAAGCCAACGGAACTGTTTCCCTGGTAAACGGCACAGACTCGATCAGCGTGGAAGAGGCATCTCGCGAGGTGCTGCTTCCTGCCCTGGAGGGTTTTGTAAGCTGGTGACCGATACTATCGTGGAGCTACAAAATGGTGTTGGATGCCTGCTCCGCTATTTGGGTAAACGGTTCGTCCCTCCCACCGAATGCCGTCCCGGTGGACAAGTGCTGCTGGGAATTTCCCGGAAAGAGTCCCAGCTGAACAGGGGTTACAGCCAGAGCCGGAGTCTTCACGTGGGCCTGCAGCATAGGTGGCTTTGCGCTGTTCCGTCCGTACAGTGCCATCATTTGAAGCCGTTAAGCGCAAGCATTTGCCGGTCCACAATCTCTCGTGGCAGGGGCGCATACCCTAGAGCTGAACACTGCTTCTGGCCGGATGTCAGCACCCATTGAAGAAGCTCAGTCAGAGCTGCCTTTTTCTCAGCATCTTTCATTTGCTGGGGTGCCAAAAGAAAAGTGAACGTGGCTATAGGGTAAGCTTTCTTCCCCGGAGCGTTGGTGATGGAAGAGGGAGAAGCCGAATTCCCGCCTGAACTCGTGGTAGCAGCAGCGCTCAAGCTCAAAAGGTCCGCCCGGACATATTCGCCGGCTGCGTTCCGAATTGTTCCGAAATTAAGCTGGTGCTGGACAGCATAGACGAGCTCAACATACCCGATCGAGTTCGGAGTACGTTGTACTGTTGTGGCGACGCCCTCGTTGCGTTCTGCTCCTATCCCTGCTGGCCAGTTCAGCGCAGTACCCGCTCCCACCGTCGCCTTCCAATCAGAGCTGATCTTCGAAAGGTAGTCCGACCAGGCGTAGGTCGTCCCGCTGCCGTCAGAGCGATGAACTACTACAATGTCGGCATCCGGTAATGCCACACCCTTGTTCGATCCCTTAAGCGCTGGATCGTTCCATTTCCGAATCTTGCCGAGATATATTCCGGCCAAGGTGTCGGGAGTGAACTTCAGGTCATAGCCGACATCTTTTAGGTTGTAAATGGGAACCACGCCGCCCAGCACGGTGGCAATTCGCAGGAAGCTTGCTGCCGGCTGCAACGTGCCTGCATCCGACGGCGGTACATCGGACGCGGCAAAGTCCACCTTGTCTTCCGCCAGAAGTTGCGTTCCTGTCTCTGATCCTACGGCGTCATAGCTGATATGAACATTTGGATGTCTCTGCTCGAATGATTCGAACCACTTCTGATAAACAGGCGCTGGAAATGTAGCGCCCGCACCATGCAAAGCGGTCTGCGAAACGCTTTGACTTCCCGACAGCGTCACCTCACTCTGCCATTTCTTATCGTGGGCAGCAGTCATTTCCTTTACGAGACTGCCGGACAAGTCATCGGAAATGTTCTTCCCTGCGAACCTGCTGGGGGTCACAAGATACGACCAGAGGACTTCGTTGTTCCCACCCGTTACCTCAACGGAGAGGAAGCCTCCATAGACGGCTTGGCGGTTTCTCGCAGATGAACGTGGATTGGTTGCAACATAACCCTTGATCCACAACTGACCGACACCCCTGACGATCGCATCGGCCTGGACCGGATCTTCAATCAGCTGGAACTTCCCGCTCTTGCGAAGCTGTCTGACCAGGCTGTCGCGAAGTTCGGTAGCCCCATTCCCTCCGTTCAACGGAGCGACATACAGTTTCTTGACCTGGGAAAAGTCATGGGCAGTTTGTGGGTGGAGCGGAATAGCTGCCACCATCAACAGGATGCAACCGACTCGTTTCATGCGAAACCGCCGCCCGGCCTGCTGTTGATCCCAGATTCAGTTGGGTTCGTCATGGTCACTGAGGTTCAGAACTCGATATGCAATCGGAATGATGGAACAGTGACCGGACCACGAACCTGGTTGTAGCCGGGGTTGACGATGTACTGCAGATCTGGCCCAAGATAGATTCCCCGCCAGGCGTGTGCGGTGTAATACGTCTCTAAGATGTTCTCGCGTCCGTACGTCAGTCCGCCATCGCCGAGAATGAAACCCAACCCTCCGTACGATAGATACCGGGCGTGTTCACTGGAGATCCCGTTGGAAACAAATGCGATTCCCGCCCGGTCATACTTCCGTTTCCACATGCGGCCCATAAAGCCTGCGCCGGCCTGAAAGGTCTGGTCGATCTCGGTATAAGCCCAGGATTCAGTCTTCCCATTGTTCCATCCGAAGCGGCCATAGGCCACTATGTCATTCGTCAGCGCCTGCTCAAAGTTGACTCCAAAGCCGTACTTTGTCGTTACCTGTTGGGGGTGTTCGGTGATGTTTGGGGGCACGGTCTTGTTTTCCAGGTACTGTTCGTTGGCGACCTGGTAGATGCCCATGTTTGCGTTGTTGATGTAGGACAGCACGCGGATGATCCCATCCTTCTTTTTTAGGAACCCGCGGTGCAGCTCGAACTCAATGTTGGAGGCATTGGCATTGCGCAGGTTCCAAACCAGGTCGATTCCGTTGGCCACAGTTGGCAGCAACGCTTCAGCAAAACGCAAGCCCCACTTTGGACTCTGGTACTCAAGAATCACTCCCCAGGTGTAACCCCGGGTGTCGGCGGCGTAGTCATACGCTCCGTTCTGGTCAATCGCCCAGTTCATAAACTGTAGATGGCTGTCGTTGCCGACCGAATTCACATCGAAGAAATCAACCATCCCGAACTTGCCGATGCGAAGTTCCAGCCGGCGGGATGGCAGCTCACCGAAAGTCGAAAGCGGTCCGCGGGCCGCCTCGATCTTGTCGCGGCTCAGGGCAAACACCTGGTGATACATCAGCCTGCTGAGGTACGGCGCCTGACTTAGTGAGGGGTTTCTTACCACATCAAGATTGGTATAGCCGGCGAGTCCGAGCGCCTGGCTCAGTCCCTGCCCTCCGGCTTCTTCAACATCTACCAGGACTTCGATCGACTTGCTGAACTCGAATCCTGTGTAGAGGGTCAACACGCGCGAAGTCGCTTTTTCATAATAGGGTTGCAAACTGTGCAGACCGGAGTACTCGGCATAAAACGGTGGATGCGTCTGGAAAATGAAGTTGGCCTGCCCTGAGATCCAGAACCGTCCCTCCACTAGGTGGGGAAGCATACTCTGCACGGGTTCATCTTCCACTGGAGGCTCAGGCTTGCTTCCGACAGTGATGTCGGGCTCCTGCGCGAGAACGCAGGGAACAATGGGGATTACCGCTAACCAGAAGAGGAGGATCAGCTGGACCATGCGTGCAGTCCGCTTCCAGGTCGATGGCCTCGTCCTCACTGATCTTTTCAGCAAAAGCTGCACGTTGGCAGTCACTTCGATAAACTTACCAACTGCAGGGGGCTGCAATGTTAATTTTTGATGAATGGACCCGTCGCGATGGGTTTAGTGTTTCCGTCTGTGAATCCAACCGTTGGTCTCCTGTATTCCCCCAGGCGTGTTATGCAAACGCTGATATTTTTTGCGTAACTGCGGAAAGGTGTGGAACATGATGGCGGCCAGTGAGTTCGAGTTTAAGTATCGTTTCTGGATCTTCGGGATGCTGTTTTGTCTGGCGTTCTGCAGCTATGCCATCGATCATCACAACACGGGCGCAGCGCTGGTGGAATGGATCGCCCGCCTTCGCGGGAGCCCGGCAACAAACACGGACTATCATGCGATCTTCACAGTCGCAGCGGTGTTCTGCATTGCGGCCGCTATGATCCGCACTTGGGGTACGTCGTATCTCAACCCTGAAGTCATGATTGATTCCCAGATACACACCTCGCGTCTGGTCGCCGATGGACCCTATCGCTACGTGCGTAATCCTCTCTATTTTGGCAACATTCTGCTGGCCATTGGTTTTGGCCTGATGGCAAGCCGCCTCGGCTTTGCCGTTCTGGTTCTGGGTATCATCTTCTTCGATTACCGCCTAATCCTGCGTGAGGAAGCGGGAATTGCAGCAGGTCAGGGAGACAGTTTCCGCGCCTATTGTGCTGCCGTTCCACGACTTCTGCCGACCTTGCGCCCAAAGCTGATGTCCGCCCAAAGGATGCCAAACTGGCAGGATGGTGTCCTGGGCGAGGCTTTTATGTGGGTGATGGCAGCTGCGGTTGCAGTCTTTGCCATTACTTTAAATCTGAATGTTTACTTTATCGTTCTGACCTCGTCGTTCGTGGTCTACGCGATTTGCGTTGCGATCATTGAGAAGCGGCACAAGAAGCAGAACGGCCGGCATCAGCAACCCGGGACGGGACGCCCGCCTAACGGATCTAGAAGCAACGCGAAGAACTAGTCCCACGATCAGCCCCCCGTACACGCTACTTACAACACAATGAACATATTCAGTCGAATCTTCCTTCGTTAGTGACGGTGGCGCAGCCGGATGGATGCATAGCAAAGCCTGTTCGAGTGATAAACGTAATATCCTTGACTCTGTTATGGGCAATTGGTGGGAGACCTTTTTTGATGCTGACTACATCCGCATCTGGGGCGGAAGGGAGGTAGCCACAGAAACGGCCCGACAAGTGCAAGGAATCTGGGAGCTTCTTGGCCTTCGTGAAGGGAGTCGAGTGCTCGATGCTCCATGTGGCTATGGTCGGCTTTCACTCCCGCTCGCCAGACGGGGTGCGGCCGTCGTTGGAGTGGATCAATCCGATGAACTACTGGCTGAAGCCGAAAACAACAGAGGCGATCTGCCTACCAGCCGTCTGAGGTACTTGAAACACGATCTGAGAAAGCCTCTGGCCGAAGGCAACTTCGATGCGGCATTCAATGTGTTTACCTCCCTTGGATACGGTACAGAGAGCGACGACCTTGCCATATTGCAGACGCTTCGTGCGGCAGTTCGTCCGGGCGGGCGAGTACTCATTGATACGATGCACCGAGATGCGGTCGCAGCCATGTTTTCCCGTGGCGCGAAGCCAGCGCAAAGACTCGCGGACGGAACACTGATCGTAGAAGATCCCAAGTTTGACGCCATTTCAGGTCGTGTGAATACGACGTGGTATTGGTCAGGCCCGGATGGACAGGGCTCTAAGTCAGCTTCTTTAAGGTTATACACCGTGACCGAACTGGTCCATCTATTGCAGCTCTCCGGATTGCGGTTCCTATCGGCTCACCGGGGATGTTCAACCGAAGAATTCAAGGCAGAAGGTTCAGAGATGGGCGGGCGGATTGCAATCCTTGCAGAGTCCGCAATTGACTATCGCGGTCAACAGATGTTGGAGGGAAGTTTCTTGTATTAGGGCGATGGCCTGGAGTTGTGGACGGTCGTGTTGTGGAGCGCGTCGCTACTAAGTAAGAGAGATGACCCCCTTACTTCAGCACTCCCCGCGTGGTCCCAAAAAGCGCGCAAGAACCCTTCGTAACGCAGCCTTGAGCCTACCGCCGCCGGGAGCAATACGTTCCTCTCCGCGGCAGGGTCACATTGTCTTATGACCAAGATCACAGACCCGCGTGGCAGGACTTTGATAACAAATACAACCATCCTCGATGTTGGTTGGTGTCTGCTGGTTTGAATGCGCCCTCCCGGACATCACCGCTACGTGAGGTAGCTGGGCAGATGTGGAGTGGGGAGGGCGCGCGTACCGCCCAGAACGAATCCACCGCAACCGTCCTTGGCAGAGTTTCGCAACCTGCAACTCATTGCTTCAAGAAGAGAGGCTTTATGAAACCTTCTTCACGTTCCCTCTGGGAGGTCATGGAGTCGAAAGGGTACTCGCGTCGTGAGTTTCTGCAATTCTGCAGCTACGCAGCGATGGTCGCGGGACTGGCGGGCTCGCACCGCGACGCCATCGCGCAGGCCTTCGAGAAGAAACCGCGGCCGCCGGTGGTTTGGCTGCATTTCCAGGAGTGTACCTGTTGCAGCGAGTCTTTCATCCGGTCTTCACATCCCATCGTGGCCGACGTGGTCCTCGACATGCTTTCACTCGATTACACCGAAACACTACAGGCGGCGGCCGGATTTCAGGCGGAAAAGTGCCTGAACGACACGGTCAAGAACTCAGCCGGCAAGTACATTCTGCTCGTCGAAGGGTCGATCCCGGTCAAAGCCGACGGCGTGCATTGCTGCATCGCTGGCAAAACGGCGGAGGATATCCTGCAGGAAACGGCGAAGAATGCAGCCGCAGTCATCGCCTGGGGCAGTTGTGCTTCCAATGGTTGCATTCAGGGCGCCAGCCCGAATCCCACCGGAGCCACTCCGGTCCACAAACTGATCAGTAGCCCGGTTATCAACGTTCCGGGATGCCCCCCGATCGCTGATGTGATGACCGCGGTGGTCACCCACATCCTCGTATTGGGGCGCGGACCGGAGCTGGACAACCAGGGCAGGCCGCGAGAGTTTTATGGGCGACGCGTTCACGATACGTGTTACCGGCGTCCTTACTACGATGCCGGACTGTTCGTCGAAGCCTGGGACGACGAGAAGGCACGCAAGGGGTATTGCCTGTACAAGATGGGATGTCGCGGGCCCGTGACCTACAACGCCTGTTCGGTGACCAAGTGGAACGGCAATGTCAGTTATCCCATACAGTCGGGACACGGCTGCATTGGCTGCAGCGAGGCCGGTTTCTGGGACAACGAACCGTTCTACCAGCACCTTGCGTCTTTCCCCGGGTTTGGTATCGAGAGCACCGCCGACTCGATTGGCACGACGTTGGGCATTGGTGCCCTTATCGGAGTTGGAGTACACGCTGTCAGCACCAACATCCGTAAACGCAAGCTGATTGAGCAAGAGCGTCAAGGAACCCAGGACGACAGCAAGACCAAAGAAAGTCAGGCGGGACAAGACTAACGACGGCTAGGTCGACAGCGAGGTGACACATGGCAAGGATGGTGGTTGATCCTATTACTCGTATAGAAGGGCATCTTCGGATTGAGGCCGTCGTCGAAAACGGGGCCATCACCGATGCATTCAGTTCCGGCACCATGGTGCGTGGCTTCGAGAAGATCCTGAAAGGCCGCGACCCGCGCGACGCCTGGGCATTTACCGAGCGCGCCTGCGGTGTCTGCACCACGGTGCATGCGCTGGCCAGCGTGCGCACGGTAGAAGATGCGTTGGGCATAACCGTCCCCAAAAACGCGGAACTGATCCGCAACCTGATGTTCTGCACCCAGTATGTGCAGGACCACGTTGTCCACTTCTATCAT
>CAZDYZ010000293.1:0-2621 GCA_964509525.1 uncultured Acidobacteriaceae bacterium | reverse complement strand
CTTCGCCGTGCGGATAGAAATCGCTGGCGAGGGGAAAACTCATGATGCCAATTTCTTTTTTCTGCCATGCTATGTGGCTAGGGATGGAATCCACGCTAATGCCCACGACCTGGGCATCGTAACCGGAGAACCTCTCGAGTTCCGAGTTGTACCCCGGCAACTGCGCGGTTCAAACTGGCGTCCAGTTCAGCACATAAAACGCCAGGACGACGTTCTTAATGCCACGGTAGTCGCTGAGCCTGAAGCGCTGCTTAATATTACCCACCACCGAGGGAATATCGAAATCGGGAGCATCCTCGCCGACTTGCAGTGCAGCCATAGTTCCTCCGTCCACTACAGGGTCACCGCGATTCTAGAGGCCAGAGTGCAGCGGGGCAAGTCGCTGCGCTCCTCACTTGCGAAGTTACATGGTTTCCTGTTGAGCGGCCAACTTCGCCAAGCTCTGTATTGGCGACATCCCCAAAGCAGCAACCCGAAAACCGACTTCTGCTCCGCAGAGGCTGCGGGGGAGCGAGCAAGGAGAAGTAATGGGACATATTGGTTTACGTAGTCCTGCTAAGCTGGGTCTCCGATCCCGTAAGGTCAGTGGCTAGTGAGATGGTTCTCCGTCCCGGTAGATCGAACACCATTGAGGGGGCAAAGAAACGGCTCAGAGTCAGATCGACGCCTGAGGGAAAAACTGAAACGAGCTGATATCAGTCGGGTTACTGATAAGTCACCCGTCTCTCGCCCTTCACGATCCGCCCGATGACGTAGCCCTTCTCGCCGCAGCGTTCCAGGATAACCTGTGCCTTCTTGAACTTCTTTGCGGGCACAACGAGGATCATGCCAATTCCCATATTGAAAGTGCGCAGCATCTCGTCGCTCGGAACGTTGCCGATTCTCTGCAAGTGCTCGAAGATCGGTGGTCCTGGCCAGGAGTGGATTTCGACGATGGCACCCATGCCCTTGGGCAGCACGCGGGGCAGGTTCTCGGTGATGCCGCCGCCAGTTATATGCGCCATCGCGGAGACGGCCTCGCCGTCGATCATACGTCGCACAATTGCCCAGTAGCTCTTGTGTGTCTTCATCAGCTCGGTGCCGACTTTGCCTCTGATCTCATTGACATAGGAATCCGGTGTGTAGCGCGCAACCTCGAAAAAGAGCTTGCGCGCCAGTGAATAACCGTTGGTGTGCAGCCCCGTCGAAGGCAGTCCAATGAGCACGTCACCTGGCTGTACCGCTTTTCCGGTGACGATCCGGCTGCGATCCACTACCCCCACAATGAATCCCGCCAGATCGTACTCGCCATTGCTGTAGAAGCCTGGCATCTCAGCCGTTTCGCCGCCGATGAGCGCACAACCATTCTGCTTGCACGCGTCGGCGATCCCCACAATAACCTTCTCGATGATCTCCGGCTGCAGCTTGCCGGTGGCGAAGTAGTCCATGAAGAACATAGGCGCAGCGCCCTGTACAGCAATGTCGTTGACACAGTGATTCACTAGGTCGGCGCCGATGGTGTGGTGTAGGCCCATCTCAAAAGCGATCTTCAGTTTCGTGCCGACGCCGTCTACGCTGGAGACGAGCACGGGGTCAGGGTACTTCTTCTTGTCTATAGAAAAGAGACCGCCGAAGCCACCGACCTCACTTAACACACCACGATTGAAAGTCTTATGGGCAAGATATTTAATGCGCAGCTTGGTGCGGTTGGCACGTTCAAGGTCAACGCCTGCATCAGCGTACGTGATGGTCCGGGGCTGGGTCGTCAGTTGTTGTGTCAAGGGTTGAGGCCCCGAAGGCGCATCACCGCAGACGTTGCGGGGGAAATGGCATTGTACCATCCCGCGACGCGGGGAGGCTGTGATCGGAGGGCTGATGGCAGAACAGCCGCAGAGTTCTGAGGTCAGATGTGGCACCATTCTCAGCCGAGCGGAGTTAACGTCTGAGGAACAACAGTCCGCGAAGCTTGCGGTTCGCGCGATTGCTCAAGCCGAGTGCGCTCGTAGCACCTTAATGCCACCACCGGCTGGACCATTTGAGCGTCCTAGCAGATGTATTCGCGACACGTTCGTCACCGCTTCGTCATCAGGGTGACAGCGGTGGAGGACAACAGCATGCTCGCGTAGAGATTGCGTGGTCGGGGGTTGAGTTCGGTATTACCTCGTGTCGCCCTGCCCTTGCCTCTACGGATGCTGTGAACAGCCGAGATCTCTGTGGTCCACACTGATAGAAGTCTCTACTTCTTTTCCTGCTCAGCGGCCTCGTAGCTGCGCATGAAACTTTCCACGCTCCGCACATAGACGTCGGCGAAATCCACTACCTGCCGTCGCGCCTGGATCATGTCCATTGCATCGTCGAGCGTGAAACCCATGGCACGCAGCACCGCCAGTGTCATCATCGGTGCGCGATGGACCCCCGCGGCGCAGTGGATGAAGAGTCTTGACTCGGAATCGTCAAGGGCCTCCAGTGCAAAATCTACTCCGCGCTGAAAGAGTCCCGGAGGCTTCGGCCGGAAGTCATCGTCCGTCGGGTTCCACAACACCTTGACCCCGTATGGTAGGGCCAGCCGGGTGTCGTCCCATTCCATTTGCATGTCAATGATGTGGGTGATACCGGCCCGCACCACCTCTATCATTTTTTCG
>CAZDYZ010000292.1:0-2412 GCA_964509525.1 uncultured Acidobacteriaceae bacterium | reverse complement strand
ATACCCCACGAGATATCCACGTGAGCGACCTTGCGCGCTATATCGACAGCCAGCAGGTTTGGCGCGAGCCCGGTCAAAAACATGGAGCTGGTGACACAAGTCGTCGCAAAGCCAGTCCATAGCAGATAGGCACCGACTCTTCGTGGATGACGGTCGGGAAACGAGCCGTAAAGGGGCGGGATGTTCTTTACTATAGGGTAAACCGTACCCCCACTGCGCGCCGTGTTGGAAGGCATCACGGGGGCAAGGCACAGGTCGGAAAGTGCCGTCGCGTAACCAAGACCAAGAGTTCTCCTTCCCAGAGCCTTTACCAGCAACAATGCGATGCGCCGACCTAGCCCCGTTACTTCATATCCCAACGCGAACATGTTGGCCGCAAAAATGAGCCATACTGCATCGTTGGCAAACCCCGAGAGCGCCCACTTTGTAGCCTCTGCCGGTGTCTTCCCAACCAATAGCAACGCGGCGGCAATGGTAACACCGATAAAACCAACAGCTGCGCCTGGCAAAGGTTCCGTGATCAGGGCGGCTATAACGGCGGCGAACAGGGCGAAATAATGCCAGGCCACAGTGGTCAAGCCGGAAGGAACTGGTATCAGCACGAGTATGAGTCCGAGCCCGAGGGGCGCAACCCATTTCCGAAACTGTCCAGGAGTCGCCGGCTGGGCGCTTGCTGGGGTGGCTTCTGCGGCGGCGGGAACAGTCAGCGAGGACATGACTCCCCTCCTCTGCATCGGCAGACACTTTCTTCAGGAGCAGGATGGCATTAATGGAAATGTCTGGCAGTGATTGATGACCGCCTCCAACGTGACTGGAAGAGCTCACGATCTTTCCGACTAAGCTGTTCTCAGCTCTCGCCAGGAGGTTCCTTCGGCATCAGCACCCCGCGTTTCCGCTATTTCGGCCACTGCTTGAACATCTTCTGTACTGCTTTTTCCACTATCTGCTGGTTCTTGTTGCCGTTGTTATTCAAAGTGTCCTGTGCGATTCCGCGCCACACCAGTTCCTGCGTTTTCGGGTTATAGAGGCTGACGATCATCGTCGCCTCGATATTCTGCTGGGGAGTGATACCACCCATCCCTCCGCCGATTCCGCGCATGCCCCAGGCGTTCCACGAGGTCTGCGCTCTTTCGCCGCCACTAGCCGTGAGGATTAGGTCGGGATTCTGGTTCTCCTGCACCATCTGCAAGCCCTTGCCTTGCATGGCCGCGTTGATGTCCTGTTGTGCTACCTGCGCCAGGATCGAATTCTGTATCTGATTGGTGTTGTTGGAGCCCCAGGCGTAGGTATGGAACTGCGAAAAAGCGACACCGTGGTCGTAGTTAACCGACACCTGCTGGGCCCAGACCGGGGGCACAAGAAGCAGGCACAGAGCGCAAGTCGCTAATGCTGTGGCTTTCATTCAGTCCTCCTATGGCTTTGAGTAACTATCGTCGTTTTGTCAATTTCTACTGCGCTGAGCAAACTGGTCGCAAGTACTGGCCGCCCCAGCCACCACAACTAAGGGACACCGTCGCCTCGTCCCCTCAGAGAGGCTGCGTCAGATGAATCACCTTCTCCAGCACCCAGTCGTGACCGCGGGGCGTCGATACTGCCCGAAATCTCAGGGTCGACGTCAGAACAGATTGCTTACTGGCCCTGCATCTTTTGGATCATCTGCTGGCGCTCCTGGGAACGCATCGCCTGCCACTTCTGCCACTGCTCGGGGGTCAGGATAGGCTGCACCTTGGCGTCGACACTTTCGCCGATCTGGCGAAGTTGCATCGCCTTCTGCAGTGGCCCCAGTGAGGTATTGGCCTTAACAGCTTGCAGTTGCGGCGCTTCCTCCATCAAGATGGGCTTGATCTGCTGTTTCTGTTGCGGGGTTAGCTGGAGAGCGGCCGAGATCTTCTGCAGCTTCGCCGCAACCTCCTTCGCATTACCTTCGCCGGCCATGGCGCCTTGGCCCATGTTGTCCTGGGCCGACAGAATCGCCGCGCACAGGACAAAGGTCCACAACGTTACAGACACTACGACAAGGTGTCTTCTCATAATGATCCTCCTAGATTTGCTCAGGCTATTTTCTGGTTCGCTGACCGTCACCATTTGAACATCATTTGTTCCACGGCCATCCTGTGGACGGCCTGGTTCGAAGGTCAGCTTGTTGATTTCTCTGAAAACCCGATATGCACCTTCACACTCACGATGGCCGCAGGTAGGCTGCTAATGATCACGACCGCGGAGCATTCGTACCCCTGCCTGTACTTAGGTGACTGATGACATGCCGGCCAGATTCGACTACCTGTCTCGATTTCACAACAGTCGTTCCATCACGTTCTGAGCTCTGTCTTCTCATTGCCTGTCAGTCCGTGACAAGAGCCTGAGCACTTTGCACAACGTTTAGGGGCGGGCACGGGACATGTTTCGCGCCCT
>CAZDYZ010000291.1:0-4788 GCA_964509525.1 uncultured Acidobacteriaceae bacterium | reverse complement strand
GCATAATCGTAAAAGCCTTTGCCCGTCTTCCGACCATACCAGCCTGCCAGCACCAATCGCCTCAACAGTGGTGGTGAAGCGAAACGGGGCTCTTTAAATTCGTCGTACATAACATGGGTGATGTAGTATGTGGTGTCGAGGCCTACGAAGTCGAGCAGTGTGAATGGCCCCATGGGATAGCCGCAGCCCAGCTTCATTGCTTCATCGATGTCGGTGATTGAGCCGACCCCCTCTTCGTAGGCGCGAATAGCATCCAGCAAAAATGGCACCAGCAGCCGGTTCACGATGAAGCCGGTTTTGTCGCTGGTACGCACCGGAACCTTGCCCAGCTTCGTAGCAAACTCGGCCGCTCTCTCGTACACATCCTCCGCGGTAGCGATGGTCTTGACCACTTCGACCAGCTTCATCATCGGAACTGGATTAAAGAAGTGCAGTCCAATGAAACGCTCCCGCCGTTTGGTTGCGGTCATCAACTCCGTGACAGAGATCGAAGATGTATTGGTCGCGAAGATCGCGCCAAGCTTGACGACCCCATCAAGCTGCGCGTAAGTTTTGCGCTTCTCTTCAATGTTTTCAATGATGGCTTCAATGACGATGTCACTGTCGGCCAGATCAGCCATGCTAGTGGTGCCCTTCAGTTTTGATTGTGCCTCCTTCTTCTGTTCTGAGGTCAACCCGCCCTTTTCAGGGCCGCGTTCCACAAGCCGGCTAAGTGACTTCTCAATCCCAGCAAAACCCTTGTCGAGAAACCTCTGCTCCTGTTCCAGCACCACAACGTCAAACCCCGCTGTAGCCGCGACTTGCGCGATGCCCGATCCCATCAATCCGCAACCTAGTACGCCTACTTTCTTGATGTCCATGTGTGCGCCTTTCTTTTTCGCGTGAATCGATCAGTAGAAGATCAAGGCTTCTGCGTTGATGCGGTTGGATCGGCTTGACCCGGATCTTGGTCCAACCCACCCTCTTCCCTTGGAGGTGCGCCGGCTTCAACGATTCTGGTGTTCTGCAACACCACGATTCGCCAGACTCCATCGATCTTTCCAGCAATGATGGTGGGCCTCGCCTCAAGATCGCATGGCGCTCCCCCTTCATAGAACCGCAAATACTGGCGAAGAAAGACGATGGCGGCTTCCGGGCTCAGGTATCGAATCTTTTCGACGCTGTATCGAACACTGCTCCCCTTGTAAATCGTGCCGAAGATCATTCGATGGCCAGTCTCAATCGCAGCGCGCCCAGTGTAGTACCCGCCCAGGATATGAATCAAATCAGCATCCTCCACGAAGGCTTCGGCAAAGCCCTTGCCATCTGCTGCATTCCACGCTGCCTCTAGCTGATACACCAGTTGGTGCAGAGCACGGTCGTCATTTGTCATCTTCAAGGTCCGTATGGCCATTCCAGCACTCGTCGCAAGGCGTGGCGTCCCCTGCCGGTCAGATTGCGGCGGGCAGTGAGGGCATGACCCTTATTTTTCCATGAGCCGAACGACCAGAAGTCTGCAGCTTAATTCCAAAGCCTCGAGCATGTGCTGGTTGGTGCATGCGAACAATAGTCTGCGATCCCAAAAGCACAGGCCGCAAAAAAAGCAGGCAGTGGAAAACAATGCGGCTGATCAGGCGGCCCAACGCAATTCACGTCGCTGCAGGAGCGATATGCTGCTGCAAACTTCATCGCCGCAGGTTCTCGATGATAACCGCAATGCCTTGCCCGCCGCCGATGCACGCAGTCGATAGCCCGTACTTGCCTTTGCGGCGACGCAGCTCGTTCATCAGCGTGATAATCAGGCGGGTGCCGGTGGCTCCCAGCGGATGGCCAAGCGCGATGGCACCGCCATTCACGTTCACCTTATTGCGATCCAGCCCGAGTTCCTTCTCGACCGCGAGATATTGCGCTGCAAAAGCCTCATTCACCTCGATAAGGTCGATGGCGTTGAGTGCCAGTCCCGCCTTCTTGAGTGCGATCCGGGTTGCAGGAACTGGCCCTGAACCCATGATCTTGGGATCAACCCCAGCAATACCCCAGCTCACAATGCGGGCCAGTGGCCTTAGATTCTGTTTCTCGGCTTGGACAAGTGGCATCACCACCACGGCTGCGGCGCCATCTACAATTCCGCTGGCATTGCCAGCAGTCACGCTTCCTTTCTTGCCAAAGGCCGGCTTCAGCTTGCTCAGGCCGTCCATGGTCGTGTCCGGACGGCGGTGATCGTCCTCGGTAAACATTTCACCTGTAATCTCGCCGCGCCGATTGCGCAGCGCGACTGGTGTCAATTCTTCCTGTAGTCGGCCGGCCTTGTAGGCTTCATCGGCACACCTCTGCGAGCGCAGGGCGAAGTCGTCCTGCATCTCTCGCGTGATGCCCTGCTGCTCAGCGTAAAGTTCAGCGGTGTTGGCCATGTAGAGGCCGCAATAGGTATCCAGCAGCGCCACCATGAGCGAGTCTTCCAGTTTGCCCTCGCCCAGACCTACACCCCAGCGCATGCCGCGCACTACATGCGGCGCCTGCGACATGGACTCCATACCGCCGGCCAGCACGACCCTCGATTCGCCGAGCTGAATCATCTGTGCGGCGGTCACGATGGATTGCATCCCCGACCCGCACAGGCGGTTGACGGTCAGGGCTGGCACTTCGACGGGAATTCCCGCCTTGAGCGCGACGTGTCGCGCACCGTAGATGGAATCTCCCGAAGTCTGTTGTGCGTTGCCGATTACACAGTGATCGACTTCGCCCGGTTCTACCCCCGAGCGCTGCATGGCTTCTGTGGCTGCGATAGCGCCCAAGTCCATCGGGGTAAAGTCGCGAAGCTTGCCACAATAGCGTCCCATGGGCGTACGAGCCCCATTAACGATAACGACATCGGTTGTATCCGGCATGTGAATTATGGAAAGTGCGGCGAAATGTTGAGTAAACGTTCGAGTTTATCAGCCGCCGAATAAAGGCAGCAACCACTGCTTACGGCTTCATGACAGCACCTCTACCCAGAATGCAGGACGGCAAGCAGTCAAGCCGCTCAATTCACCAACAGGGCCGTAACGGCGACTGAGATATTCTCCGGGCCTAGGGCTACAGTGCGCTCTCGTTCTCTCGCTACGGAATCCCTCAGGCTTCGCGACGTTGTTCATATCGCCTTTTCCCGCAGTAGCGCGCTTACCCTGTCTTCCCGGAGCCAATCTGCACCCCACCGCGCGAGAGACTTGCCGGTTGCGAGCTGCTTGCTCCGCACGATGGTCCTGGTCGCATCTGCCGTGACCCCAACTCCAGTCACCGGCTGAGAAGTGTTGTCTGATCCAGCGACACAAGTATTCAAGTCCATAAGAAAAACCCGGTTTGTCCGCTTCCGGACAAGAAGTGTCGAATTCGGACGTTGGCTTCTTTCCCCGTGCCCACGGAAGGTGCAATATCTCCACTGTTTGCAGCCGTTTATGTGCCACCCGATGTGGCCTGTGAAATGTAGTTCAGGCAATAGGGAAACTTCCATCGACGGGATACCGGGTGCACATGTTGCTGCAAGACCTTCGTTTTGCTGTCCGACAGCTGTGCAAGAGCCCAAGCTTTGCCCTCACCACCCTGTTGACGTTGGCTTTGGGCATCGGCGCCACGACAGCCATCTTCAGCTTGGTGAACGCTGTTCTGCTCCGCCCGCTGCCATTTCCGGAGCCCGACCGCCTCATGTGGGTGTCTCAGCTGGACCAGTCAGTTGGAACACCGGGAATTCCCGAGCTCCTCAGCTATCCCGACTTTTTCGACTGGCGGGAAAGGAACCAGTCGTTTGAGGCCATGGCCTGCCACCACCATAACAGCCTCACTTTAACCGGTACCGGAGCTCCCCAGCAGTTGGACACGCAGGTCGTCTCATCGGAGTTTTTCCGGGTGCTGGGGGTCAATCCCGCCCACGGCAGGGGCTTTGTGCTCGAGGACGAGAAACCTGGGACTCATGTCGCCGTGCTCAGTCATAAGACCTGGCAATCTACATTCGGCGGCGCCAACGACACCATCGGACGGACCATCACACTAGATGGTCTTAGCTACATCATTGTGGGTGTGATGCCGAAAGGCTTCATGTTTCCGATTCAGAATCCGCCTCCGGCGCTTTGGACGACTCTGGCTGATGATGCCAACGGCACGAACCCGACTACAACAGAGCGCGGCGCCGAAATGTTGAATGTGATCGCTCGCCTGAAACCTGGCGTGAGTTTATCGCAGGCAACTGCCGACTTGAGTCTCATTGCTCGTAATATCGCCGCGCAGTACCCCGACAGCAACAAACCGTACACCGCCGCAGCGGTAAAACCAGAAGTGGAAGACCTTGTAGGAAACACACGCCTTGCCCTGAAAGTGCTGTTTGCTGCCGTAGTTTTCGTTTTGCTTATTGCGTGCGCCAATGTTGCCGGCCTTATGCTGGCCCGCGCCTCCCGGCGCCGTTCGGAAATCGCCATACGCTCCGCCATGGGTGCTACGCGTCCGCAGATTATGCGTCAGCTGTTGGTGGAATCGGTTTTTCTGTCGCTGGGGGGAGGAGCGATGGGAATCGCACTTTCCGTCGGGTTGCTGAGAATGATGTTGGGCTTGGTGCCGCAGGACCTGCCCCGTCTCGGCCAGGTTTCCGTTGATACGACGGTGCTTGTGTTTGCCACCGCAGCATCGATTTTTACAGGAGTGATTTTTGGCGCGTTGCCGGCATGGCGTATGTCAAGGTTGGACCCTTCCCTGACGTTGCGCGAAGGAACGCGCAGCGTCACTAGCGGCCGCGGACAACATCGGCTTCACAACTCTTTGGTGATTGCCGAAACGGCC
>CAZDYZ010000290.1:0-13348 GCA_964509525.1 uncultured Acidobacteriaceae bacterium | reverse complement strand
ACGCTCGGCAAGTCTTTACGGCGTAGTCAAAGGCTCTAACCGGAAGCTTGCGAACGTGCACCTTCGCCTATCGCGTGAAGGTGCTGCACAAACTATTGCGGTAACTGTGACTGATGCCAGCGGGCGCTTTCGCTTTGCCGGACTCACCTGGGGTTCCTACATCCTCGATCTTACGGCGAACGGTTGGCGAAGCAAGCGAATCCTCATCGAGGTTCGATCTGATAGCACCCTATATCTGCGCATCACGCTTGCCGATGTAGCTAGCGATCGAGCGAATGCGCCGGTGCAAGTTGTTGATCAAGACATCTGGTTCGGCACCCAATTCGGTAGCTTCCAAATCCAGCAACTCCCCAACGGACGCAACATATGGTCGCTGCTCGAAGGCCAGGAGCCTTCTACAGTCACAAACCGGTTCGAGATCGGCGGGCTGGAAACGGCAGTGCCAGCACTGTTTTCCGCACTCGGTGCTTCGTGGACCGAGAACCAGTATCAGTTCAACGGTCTGGATGTAACCGATCCCTACGTTCCGGGACTGCCTCTCATCAATCCCGGTATTGATGCGCTGTCAGAATTCCAGGTCGTAACAGCATCGAAACCTGCCGAGTCACAAGCTTCGGGAGAGAACCTTGTTCTGGCAACTCCGGAGCCTGGCGGCGTTCTGCATGGTGGGGGCTGGCTGTTTGGCTCGGGGGGGTGGCTGCAGAGCAACAACATGGATGCTCGGCTGCAGGATCTGCATTTCCCCGGGCCGGAACGCCTGAACTCACTGATTGATGCCAGCGCGCAACTGGGAGGCAAGCTGCCGACAGCCCTCGCGGCGCTGCCCTTCTTCGTCTCTATTTCTACACAACAGGTCTCACAGAGCCTCGGAGGCTTCAACGCTCCCATCGATACCGGCGTTAATCGTGTTCTGGCAGATTTTACGCCTTGGTCAACCGGATCGCAGCGCCTCAACTTGTTGTATAGCGGGCAGCATGTTTTTAATTCTGAACAAGGAGCCATGCCGACCGTTGCGCCCACAGCTACCACCCGCGGGAATGACAACTTCAATCAATTCCAGGCGTTGTGGAGCCAACAGCTACACCCTGCAACCTCGCTGTGTGCCAACTTCGGAGTGGTCAATGCGATTGTTTCGTCCGACTTTCAAAACGGTGTGCAAGGTATCAGTAGCGTCGACTTGCCGCTGCTGCTGTTTACTGGCCCGGCTCCGCTGGCAACTTCGGGCTTGCGCACCCGCTACCAAGCCGGAGTGGTGCTGCAATCCGTTCTATACGGCCACCTGGGAAGCCATAGCGTGAGCCTGGGTTTCGACTGGAGCCGCGCTGATATGACGGATCGCTGGTACGCCATGGGCGATACACAGCAAGTATTGGTGAATGGCCAGGGCAGCGAAGTGATACGTTGGAATACGCCAGCATATGCCGAACAACACGTACAGAATGTTGCTGGCTACGTGCAAGATTCCTGGCGGCCAACCAAATGGCTGACTCTTCCGATTGGCCTACGCATCGATAGCTGGATGGGAAAGGCCAACGGCGCCTCCAATGGCATCAGCTGGACAATATTGCAGCCGCGAATTGGCATCATGGTGCCCCTCTGGCCCCTTGGACTCGCCCTGCAGGGCAGTTGGTCGCGCTACGGGCATCTCTTACAAGGACGCTATTTTGACTTTGGGGACCCTACTGCCTTGGGAGCGGAGGTTTTTCGCTGGCAGAACTCCAACGGAGATGGAGGTGCCCAGCAATCCGAGTTGGGTCCGCTGCTTCGTGTGTCAGGCGGACCGTATTCTGCCATCGATCCCCACATCGCTCAACCCTTTACAGATGAGATCACCTTCGGGCTGCAACAGAATCTGCCCAATCGCCTAACGGCTTCCGTGCGCTTCTTCCGGCGTGACGATCATCGGCTAATAGCGCTGGAAAATACCGGTGTCCCTTTTTCCGATTACATACCAGTGCAGTACACCGATCCAGGCAATGATGGAATTTATGGCACCGCAGACGACCAGCAATTGACGCTCTACAACGAGAAGCCGTCGGCGTTGGGACATGACTTTCTGGTGCTGACGAACCCCGGCCTTGAGGCCAGCTACAAAGGCTTCGAAGCTTTCGTGATGGCGCACTTGCGGCGCTCATGGGAGTTCTCTGTGAGTTTCACCGCCGAACGGACGCTGGCACGCACAAGCCCGGGCAACTCTGCCTTCGAAAACGATACCGGATTCGTGGGCTCGCTGGGCGTAGATCCCAACACTCTGGTGATGTCGCAAGGCAGAACGTACTTTGATCGTGCCTACATGAGCAAGATCACGGGGTATTACGCTGCGCCTTATGGTTTTCGCCTGGCCGCGGTTGCCAACTACTTCGATGGAGCACCCTTCGGGCGGCTGCTCTTTGTCAATGGATTCAACCAGGGCCCGTTTTTTGTCAGGGCCACGCCGGTGGGGCATCCCGGCGGCTTTCAGACCCAACTCAATTCGACCCTCGACGTGCGCCTCGCCCGTGACTTCCAACTGCGGCACGGAACCTTCACTGGCTACCTCGATGTGTTCAACATTCTGAATCTGAACAGCAACACTCGTGAGAGTGATCTGACAGGCCCGGCGTTCGTCCTGCGTGTGCCACTGACGGTGGAGGCGCCGCGTACCGTGCGCCTTGGGGTAGCCTGGCACTTCTAAGACTTGCAATTAAACTTTCGCCGAATTCTTAGCGGATGCAGTCAAACCTGGATTGTGAGCGCTATTCGCCTGTTCTCGCCGATGGGCTGTTCTTCCGGACAACCCGGCTGCCATCCACTCCGCCATCGGCGCGTTCACATATGCGAAAGCTTCCGATGGCCCAAGAATCGCAGGGCAGCAGAGTCACTCGGGCGGGACTGCCTCGACAGCAAAACGGCACGAGAAACAGTGGAGGAACGATCCTCTCCGCATCAAGGTCGAGTTCGTAGGTTAGCAATTTGCCGATTATTGTGTATGTTCAATAGTGGCAGCAGCATCGGGGAAGATGAGGCTTATAGAACAACACATTCTGGCGGCTACACTTGTGTTGACGACGGGGGTCTGGGATCGAGCAGCGGTGGGGCAAACGCCACCATCTGCTGGTGGTCAGCAATCCACTCAACTGCGGGGCGCCCCAGGGCCACCTGCTTCTTCCACTGCGGAACGGCTGCCGCTGGAAAACCTGGATCGGACGCTTTTCTATGCGGCGCCCGAGATTGCATGTGCGTCCCAACCGCTGTTTGACTTCAGGGACAGCGACATCAAGTTCAAACTAGATACCTTGATGAATACCCTGCGGGACACCAGGCATGAAAACTGGGTGCTGGCCGCTTATCCAGATCCCAAAACAAGCCGGCCGCTGATTGGCGCGGGATTCAGTCTGGATGTCAAGGCGACGGTGCACCCCCAACTTGACCCCCTGAACCCTCATTGTTTCATCGAGCCCTCTACGGCTCAACTGTGGGAGGCTGCAGGGCTTGATGCGAGCAAGTTGCAGACCATACTTGACCAGTTCGATCGTGATCTAAAGACCTGGAAGAAGAAAAACTTTCGCAGGAAGGTCAGGACCCGCCAACTGTCTCCAGAGCTAACCGAGAAGGAGGCGACACAGTTATTGCGTATATCGGCGGTACAGGCCATCTACAACGCCAAGGCTTACTGCCGTGAGTTCGATCAACTGACGGCGTCGCGGCAGATGGCATTAAGCCAGCTTGTGTTCCAGATGGGAGTGAATCTCGAGGAATTCACTCAATTTCTCAGCGCGCTCAATGACCTGAGTTACCACGACTTGCAAGCCGGGAACAACGTGGAACAAGACGCTGAACATTGGAAAGCAGTGCAAAGCGCACTCGTGCAAAGTGACTGGGCCAGACGCTATACCAGTCGGGCAGTGGCCGTGATCGCGATGTTTGACCCCAATTACGACGAGGATCCCAAGCAAGTGGAGGATAGAGTACGGGCTATAATTCACCCCGTCGTTAGGCGTCGGCATAAGAAGCCTCAGGCGAAAACTGTCCGGACTGCGAACGTGGACACCCATTTGGAAAAGACGTCACACTGAAACGGTTCACGGATAGCAACGGGGGTTGATTGGTTCCGACCCTCTCACCATATACTTGCGGCGGCTACCAGGAACAGCTGCAGCTACGCTGAAATGTCAATTCAGCCAGCCGCAGGCGCTAGTTGATTTCCCGAGGGCTGCTCCAGCCGACCTGTTAATGCCGCAGCCCGATGGCGTCCGGGTTTTGAATCCATGCTTAAGCTATGTTTCATTGTGCGGAGAGTAGCTCTGGTCGAGATAGTGTCGTTGATTGCCATGAGATCGGGTGTTCAAGGCGGTGCGCCGCGGAAACCGGTGTCGCCACATATACACGAGTAGGAAGATCGCGAAGACAACGGGGATGGCGACATAAGGCCAACGATTTTCGTTGCCGGCATCAGGGCTGGTTACCTGCAGCGGTAGCGACAAATCGGCTTGCTCTAGACCCCGGCGGACGGATATGTCCAGCGACCAGTTGCCGACGGTTGGCAGGTTGATTGCCGCTGACTGCAAGAGCTTGTTCTGCGAGTCCTGGTAAGTTGCACTAACCGTTGAGGATTTCATCCGTGTATCGCCGATGGCAGCGGTGAGGTCCACCTTCGTGTCAAGCAGGACCTCTCGAGTATTTCGATCCTGAACCAGAATGGCAAAGTCTATGGGGCCAGCAAGAAGATCGCCTGGAGCAGCGAAAACTGCCACGGCGAAGGGGCCAGTTTCCTGGCGAAACCGAAGAGCTTGGTCGTCGCTGTCATCTGATGCCGAGGTGAGCAACCACACCAAGCACGAGCCCAAAGCAACGAACAATACCGCAAAAGAAATCGCTTCGAACGCTCTACTGGTAAACCTCGCCAGGAGCGAAGAGCGGCCGAACGGAATTCGTAGCCACGTGGCCAGTGTCTTATTGACCAGCAATCGTTCACGCCCTCGAAATGAAGAAACTCCTTTTCGAGACGGACTCCTCGACAAACACTGGACGGCGATGACGATGGCGGGTATGACGAATGCTAAGGATCCGACGACCCACATGATGGCTCCGGCGGCGACCTGATCTTCCAGCGCCGAGAAGCCGAACAGGCGAGGTGCAGCCGAATAGGAGGGGTAGAGGACGCGATCGGAGAAGGTCAAAATGGCAGACAGGACGGTGTTTTGAAGGTCGGCAACCAGCAGATACGGGACCATTGCCCATCGAGGCCACTGCGCCCGGCTCGGCCACGGCTGTACGACCGGCCACCAAAAGATCAGCGAGGCGAGAAGGAAACAGGTGTGTTCCACCTGGTGCCAGGAAGAGGAGCGCAGGGCCAGTTCGTACAGTCTCGGAGTGTGCCAGGCGAACATCGCGACGCCCATCAGTAGCGAAGCGACAATCGGATTTGTAAGTGCACGCCCAATTTGCTTCGCAACCGACCAGTTCAAGAACGGTCCCGCATACTCTCGAGCCGCGAAGATTGGCAGCCCACGTACCATTGGGATGAGAGGTGCGCCAAGAAGAATCAGAGGAGGTGCCACCATCATCAGGAGCATGTGCTGCAGCATGTGAGCGGTCAGCACGAATCCGTTGAAAACATCCATTGGGGAGGCAAGTGCAATCCAAAGCGAGAACAGGCCCAACAAGAATGCCGCGGCTCTCCAGGGGGGAAGAAACGGCACGCCGACACGCCGCAGAAGCCACCATCCGCGCAGATAGACGCAAGCCGACAGGACAATAACGAACGTAGCGGCTGGAGGGATGGACCAGGAACGCAGAGCGGCTAGGTAGACAGGCTGCATAGTACCTTAGCGGCTATTCGCAGCAGGACGATTCTGTTGTTCCTGGGTAACCACCGCCTGGGCTGCGTCGCGTGCCGGCACTTGGTTTGGCGGATGCAGCGTTTCCAGGAAGGCAACCAGCGCTGTCACTTCTGCAGGATTAAGGTTCTTACCGTAGGCAGGCATATTGCCCCCGCCCTGGATCACCTGGCGTACAAGCTGGTCGCGGGTCATTCGGGTTGCGACTCTGTCTAACCTGGGGCCGCGCAGACCACCGGAACCGCCAATGGAATGACAGTTACGGCACTGCTTTACCTGGAAGATCAGAGAACCTTGACGTTCGAGCGGTGATCGCCCGTTAAGATACTGCACCGGCACCGCATCTCCGCTCCAGCCGTCCATGACGGGGCTCCAAGGCGAGTAACCTGCCAGATGGGTAAATGTGCCAAGTGCAACCGCAAGCAGCAACAATGTGACCACGGCAACGGGTCTCCGCCTCCAGCTCTTCTCCCCCTCCCCAGACAAAAATGGCAGCAAAATCAGAAGCCCGATCACCACCACAGGGCCGATCAGAAGCATGACCGTTTCCATCTGTGGCGGTGCCAAAGCCAGCATGGCGTACAGCCACAGGAAGAAGAAATCAGGCTTGGGAACCGTCTGGATGATCGTCGGATCCGGGTACCCACTGGGACCAAAGGGTCCAAAAAACGCGGCGCACGCCATTATGCTGACGATGATCGCAGCCGAGAAGAACATGTCTTTCCAGACCGCTAACGGCACGAAAGGTATGC
Organism: uncultured Acidobacteriaceae bacterium; assembly: GCA_964509525.1. GTDB lineage: Bacteria > Acidobacteriota > Terriglobia > Terriglobales > Acidobacteriaceae > Bog-257. The sequence continues at coordinate 6,777 of CAZDYZ010000290.1, read as the reverse complement.
CATCTTTCCGGGTGAGTTCGTGGTATTCCTGCAGGTATGTGGAACGGCGCACGATGCGTCCGGGCATGGGCCAATCATTGATGCCCAGCTTCAGCACCAGGAGAAGATGCAATGAAACGAAAGCGATGAGCAGGCCCGGGATCACAAAAACGTGGAGTGCAAAGAAGCGCGAAAGCGTGTCCCCTGCAATAATCGGACCACCCATTAACATCTGAACCATCTGTTTGCCGATCAGAGGAACGCGGCCAACGATGGCTACGCCGATCCCCAACCCCCAGTACGCATCCTGGTCAAAGCGCATGACTTGTCCGGTAAATGCCATTCCCAGGGTCATCAAAAGGAGAAAGACGCCCAGAATCCAGGTGAGCTCGCGTGGAAACTTGTAGGCCCCGAAGAGAAACACCTGGCACATGTGGATCAGCACTACCGCGACCATGAAATTGGAGCCCCAACCGTGCACCGCGCGCAGAAACCACCCCAGCGTCACGGCGTGATTCAGATACTCGAGGCTGTTCCAGGCTTCGGCAGCGGAAGGAACGTAGATCAGCGCCAGCATGATGCCGGTGAAGACCTGCAGTATGAAAATCGTCAGCGCCGCGCTGCCAAAGACGTACCACCAGCTCGCTGACTGGCGAGGAACCCGATGGGCAGCTGTCGCACGAATCTCGTCAGCGAGCTGCAATCTTCGGTCGAACCAGGCCCCGATCTTCGCTAGCCCTGACATGCGCCTGTCCTCCCATCCAGGTTCGCAGTTGTGGACAGGGTCGGCAGCTGTCCAGCTTTGATCAGCAGGTGGCCGTCCTCAACTTTATACTCATACTGAAACAGCCCGCGCGGGGGTGGGCCGGAAGCCCGTGATCCATCCCCGTAGTACACACCGCCGTGGCAGGGGCACATAAAAAGTCCCGATTGTGCAAACCAGCGCACCGGACACCCCAAGTGGGCGCAGTTGATAGCGAAAACCTGGAACTGTTCTCCCTGGATGCGGCGCACCCAGCAGGGAATCTGGTCGGTGGCCCCATCCGAGACGCCAGTAATGGGGTTTTGAAATTTTGCCAGCCGGGTTTGGCCTTCCGGGAACTCATCGAGTTCACCCAGCCAGACCCAACGCTTGTACTGGCCGCGATCTCCACGCAGGATCGGCGAAAGCAGGTATCCCACCACCGGCGTGGCAAGAACCACGACCGCCAAACCGTTCAGTAGCAAGCCGATTTTCGCGAACATATCGCGGCGTGAAATCTCAGCCTTGTCGCTGATGTCTGTAGGTGTCGTAGGCGCCTGACTCAATGACCACCTCCGAGGGAAGAATTCGCAGCATACGATTGGGGTGACTGCTTAGGGCGCTGCGACGCCAACCAGGCAACAACGTCGGAGATCTCCTGGTCGGTCATTGGGCGACCCGGTACGTTACTCCGCCAATCCGGAGCGTCAAAGTCCGGGCGTCCGGTGATGACAATCGTGCGCAAACCCTGGTCACTGATGAGGCTGAGATACGCCCCGTTGGTCACCGAGCCTGCCTTCGGTCCAGCTTTCGCTCCGGTGCCGTGACACGAGGCGCAGAAGGTCGAATAGACGGCTTCTCCTTGCTGCGGATTTCCCGGCGCTTTAGCGACGTAAGAAGGAGCCGTAACACCTGCCAGCGCATTCGGCTTACTCCACCGCTGGCGAATGCCTCGGATGATGGCGTTGACTTGCTCGTCAGTTAGCATGCCGCCTTCCTTCTGCGCGAAGGCCGACATCGCTGTACCGGGACGGCCCTTGGAAATCGTTGTCCGTAACGCGTCGTCGGCCACGATCGCCAGATAAACTGGATCGCCCAGCGCCATAGCCGGTCCTTTCTGTCCCTCAGCTCCGTGGCAACCGGCGCAGTTCCGGTTATAGAGCACAACGGGATCGAGGATCGAATCCGGCCGCGGCACCTCTGGCCCGGGCGCGGGCTTTCCGTTGGCAGTGCACGCGGCGAGCGCCAGGACCGCAGCCAGGGGCAGCGTCAGCTCTGCGACGCGATGCGTCATTGCTTCTGGTCCTCATCGCGCTCGTGCATAATGCCCGGCGCTTCAATGCCCGCACGCATCGCCAGCGGCAGGTTCTCCGTCGTCCACTCTTGGTTTTGACGCACTACGACAAGCCCAGCCACAATTCCAAATGCCACCTGCGAGACAGCAAACCACCACCAGTTGATCTGCTGGTCCAGCAGCGGATTCACGTAGTCCAGAATGCGATAGAGCAGCCCCGTCCACAGCAGCGGCCCGATGATTCCTCCCAGAACGATGGGGCGCCTGGGCAACATAGGAAGCATGGCGCCGTACAGCAGTCCCACGAGCAAGCACATTGTGATGTGCATGGCGAGGGCGAACAAGAGCCAGGCAAACCGGAATGGCATCAGCTCCTGCGTTGTGGGAATCGAGGGCGCGTCGTAAAGGGTGCCTGCAATCAGGTTGATGGGATACCAGATGCTATGAAAGAAGATCAGACCATAGAGCATCGCCAAAATCGCCATGGCTACGCCCCCCGCCAGCCCACCCTTCACTCCCGCCGAGATGGGATAAATCTTAAGTGGCAGCCAAGCGCGTTGGACATACTCGGCGGCCGGCACGCGCATGACCTCGCGCGCGGAAACGACCACAGCCTCCGGTTCGGGAACCACGGGCACTTCGATATGGTGCTCATGCGGAAACAGCTCGCGAAACCATCCGACGGCCGCAGGAATGAAGAGGACAGCTCCCAGGATGCTGACGGAGATGTTGGTCAGTAGTCCGGCAAAGATCAACGACGCGCCCAGTGCCAGCAGGAAGGGCCAGGCCGTCGACGCGGGCATGACGACGGTCTGGGAACTGCCAGTGACGTGTTGGTCTCGTGTCTCCATACGACGTCTCTAACGCTCGCTCCGCAATTCGATTCGTATCAGGGCACAGCTTCAGCCGTGCCGATGGCGCCTTGTTTCTCCCGTTGGGCTTTAGCTCCTTGCGCAGCGGCTAAAGCCGTTACCTTTTACTGTCTCCTGCGGCAGACTGAAGTCGTGCCTGTCGCAAATCTCTACCGCGTGATAAAGTACACAACGCTGAGCACAACAACCCACACTGCGTCCACAAAGTGCCAGTACATGGCAAAGACTTCGATCTTCGGCGCGTGCTCCTGCTTCACGTAGCCGAGTGCCGTGAGAATCATGATGGTCGAAAGTCCGGTCAAGCCGATGATCACGTGCGAAGCGTGCAGGCCGACCAGCGAGTAAAACGTGGTCCCGAACAGGCTGGAGCTTATGGTCAGCCCCTCCTCGTAGATCAGGCGGTACCACTCGCGGGCGGTGCCCAGTATGAAGATGGCGCCCAGTACAATCGTCAAGAACCACCAACTCCCGAACATCCGCGCCTTGCCCCGCACGATGGCGCGCTCAGCCATGATGATGGTAAAGCTGCTGGAGAACAGGCAGATTGAGTTGAACCACGGGACGTGAAGCACCTCGGCTGGCGTCGGGCCACTCAGACTCTTACCCGCGTAATACAGGTAGGCGACCACAAAGATTGTAAAGATTGCCGACTCGGCCAGGATCAGGCACCACATGCCCACGTGTCCGCGATATTCGTGCGGAAGCGGCATCTCGACAGGTGGTAAGGCTATCGTCGTAGCTGCCAAGCGAATCTCCCTTTTCTTGACCGTCTATGCGCCATTTCTTGCGCGCTCGTCAATCGTTACTCGTACTTCCAGTCGGGATCCTCTGGATGCTTCAAGTCCCACAACGGACGCCGGCTGTGGACCACTGGAATCGTCGCGAAGTTGTACTCCGGCGGTGGCGAGGTGGTGGACCACTCCAGCGTCCAAGCATCCCAAGGATCATTGCCTGCGGCCTTGCCCCTAAAATATGACCACGAAAGATCCAGCACAAAGAGCAGGATGCCAGCGATCTGGAACACCACACCAATGGAAACGATCATGTTCCAGACCTCCCAGCCCCGGCCCGGTTCGTAGGTATAAATGCGGCGTGGCATGCCCAGTATGCCGGGGATGTGCATAAAGTCGAAGGTGAGATGAAATCCGATGAGAAAGAGCCAGAAATGCCACTTGCCCAGTGTCTCGTCGTACATCTTTCCTGAAAACTTGGGGAACCAATAGTAAAAAGCCCCGAACAGCGCAAACAGAATTCCTCCCACAATCACATAGTGGAAATGAGCAATCACAAAGTACGAACCGCTAAGCTGCCAATTAAACGGCGCCGCCGCCAGCATCACTCCAGTTAAGCCTGCGATCAGAAATTGAAACAGGAAGGCGATGCAGAAGAGCATCGGAGTCTTGAATACAATTTTCCCGCCCCACATTGTTCCGAGCCAGTTGAATATTTTTATTCCCGTCGGCACCGAGATGGCCATGGTGGAGGCAACAAAGAAGGCGTTGCCATAGGAGGTCATACCGACAGTAAACATGTGGTGCGCCCAAACGCCCAGACTGATGAAGCCAATGGTTACGGTAGCCGCCACCATAATCGAGTAGCCGAAGATCGCTTTGCGCGAGAACACGGGCACGATTTCCGACATGAATGCGAACGCTGGAATAACCAGCACATAAACTTCGGGATGGCCAAAAATCCAGAAGAAGTGCATCCAGATGACTGCCGAGCCGCCGGCTTGCGTATCGAAGAAGTGGGCGCCGAGGTAGCGGTCCAGCAGCAACATGATCTGGGCGGCGGTTAGGGGCGAGATGACAACAAGCACCAAGCCCGACATGACCAAATTCAGCCAGGTGAACAGTGGCATCCGTCCCAGCGTCATGCCAGGACAACGCATACACAGGATGGTGGCGACGATGTTCAGTGCAGTCCCGATGCTGCCGACGCCGCTTACTAGCAGACCAATAATCCAGTAGTCGGTACTGTGGCCTGGCGAGAACGCCTGCGCAGTCAGCGGCGCGTAGGCGAACCATCCGACATCGGGAGCGCTGCCGGCACCGTACAAGCCACTGCCGCCAAGGAAGCTGAAATAGAGGATGATCCCGCCCAATGCGCTCATCCAGAAGCTGAAGGCGTTGAGGCGCGGAAATGCCATGTCACGTGCGCCCACCATCAGAGGAACAAAGTAGTTCGCGAACCCAAAAACGATAGGCATGGCCGCGAAGAAGATCATCGTGGTGCCATGCATGGTGAACATCCGGTTGAAGACCTGCGGGGAAACAAAATGGTTATGCGGAACTGCCAACTGGATCCGCATGATCGTGGCTTCTATACCACCGATGACCAGAAATATCAGGGCATAACCGATGTAAAGGATGCCGAGCCTTTTGTGATCAACGGTGGTAATCCATTCGTGCACCCGGTCGAACAGCGGCTTGGCCGCCTCGCGCGCAGGGGTGGTCACCGCAATTGGTCGCAAAACTGATTCAGCATCCGCCATCAGTGGCTCTCCCTAAAATCAGTGCAAGCTCAGCAGATAGTCAGTAACTGCATTCAAATCCTGCTCATCAAGTTGCATGGCGGGCATCAGCGATCCCGGCTTGAAGACCTCCGGATCCTTCACCCATTGCCGCAGGTTCTCGCCGTTGTTGAGTGCAGCGCCGGCTGCAATGGTTTCGCGGCTCATCCAGTGCGTCAGGTCGGGGCCGAACTTTCCGTGCGCGCTCGTCCCCGAAATGGTGTGGCAATTCACGCAGGCCGTGCTCTCAAAGAGTTGCCGACCCTTGGCAACGCTTTCAACGGTCTGCGCCGGTTGCTGCTGTTCAGCGACCCAGCGATCGAAGTCCTGCCGCGACTGCACCACTACCCGCAACAACATCTTGGCATGCTGGGTACCGCAATACTGCGCGCATTGGCCGACATAAACGCCGGTCTGGTGCGGGTCAATCCACATATTGTTGATGCGGTTGGGAATCAGATCAGTCTTCCCAGCCAGTATAGGAACCCAGAAGCTGTGGTCGGTGTCCGCCGACAGCAACGTAATGTGAGTCGGGGTTGGGCGCTTCGCATCGCTGACGGGAACGTGCAGTTCATTGGCGGTGATGAACCCCTGCTGCCGATACTGGAACTCCCACCAGAACTGATGGCCAACGGCGGTTACCTCCGTTGTACCTGGAGGGAAGCGATAGTCCTCGATCGCATGGATGATTCGCGCACTCGCCAGAAACAACACCACCACAATCAGGATCGGAATGACGGTCCAGGCCAGTTCAACCTGATTGCTGCCGTAGATTTGCGCCGGCTCGCGGCCGTCGTCACCGGGGCGGCGTCGGAATTTGATAACGGAATAAGTGAGCAGGCTGAAGACAAACACAAAAATGACGAAGCAGATTTCCAGTACGAACAGCGACAGGTGATAGATGGAATTGGCGGGTGTGGATGCGGGAGAAAAAATGCTCGGGATGTCAGGGAGGCCGGGCGTGGCTCCTACGGCCGCTTTTGCCAATCCCATCGACAGGATTGCGACGCACCAGCGCACTGCTCCAGCTCGGCAATGCAGCTTCTTGACCTGTTCCACGTCTCAATCCTCGCGCCGGAATTCTACGATTCAGCGCAGTTGCAAAACAGGAACGCTTCCCACTTCATACACAGGACGCTGCTGGGCTTTTGATGCACTCTCGAACGCCGAAACTAGAACACCCTCAAGCAAATGGTTCTGCCCCCAGCGCCTTTGCGCGGATCTTCAGGATGCCTTGTTTATTGGGGTACCTGTTACCGATGCTGCGGAAGCCCTTTCTTCGCTGTCATCGTTCCAGTTGACCTCGAGTTCGTCGGAGCGGTCGAGAACCGCGTCGCCGCGGGACCCACCGAAATACCACCAGGCCCATTCCACGAAG
>CAZDYZ010000289.1:0-2758 GCA_964509525.1 uncultured Acidobacteriaceae bacterium | reverse complement strand
GGAGTCTTGCCAAGTGCGGGCGTGAAGTCGTGGGGAGGCAACCGAAGCCGATAACGCCAGGCAGAGGAACAGAGCCCGATCGACTTGCCACTGAACATGCCCGCAGCCCCACAGTCTCGGCCTAGTCCGGTAGTTCCGCCCGGATGACTCGCGTCGCGCATGTCGCAGTTACCACTTCGTGCCCAAAAAGATGGAAGTTTAGCACCCGCTAGTTGATTTCGCGGGACTCGGGCATGGCCAGAATGTGCAACTTCTCCCATGGTTGTCCTACGCGTGTCAGAGCATGGTCCTCTGCATGACTTCTTTGGCTTTGACCACTACGTTATCCACTGTGAAGCCAAAATGCGGCAGCAAGTCCTTCAAAGGAGCAGATGCGCCAAAGTCATTCAGTGCAACAACATATCCATCGGTTCCAACGTACTGGCTCCAGCCTAGGCTGGTGCCGGCTTCCACAGCCACCCGGGCCCGCACCTCCGGTGGAAACACCGTGGCCTTGTACTCTGAGGACTGCTCCTCGAACAGCCTCCAGCATGGCATCGAGACCACGCGGGCCTTTATGCCTTCGGCTCTAAGCCGCTCGTAGGCTCCAACGCAGAGCTGCACCTCCGAACCAGTTCCGATCAGGATGATGTCGGGGGTACCACCGGAGTCCGCCATGATATATGCACCTTTGGCAACCCCCGCCGCCGATGCATATTTTGTGCGCTCGAATGTGGGGACCGCCTGACGCGTCAACACAAGTGCAGCCGGCACCTTCGTGAGAGCCATGATGCACCGCCATGCCTCGGCGACCTCGTTGGCGTCCGCTGGCCGGAAGAGCAGCAACCGCGGAATAGCCCGCAAAGACATAAGATGCTCGATCGGCTGGTGCGTTGGACCATCTTCTCCCAGACAGAACGAATCGTGCGTGTAGATAAAGATGACGGGCTGGTCCATCAATGCGGCAAGACGAAGCACCGGACGCATGTAGTCCGAAAAGATGAAAAAGGTCGCCCCGTAGGGCCGCAATCCTGACAGCGACATGCCATTAACGATGGAGCCCATAGTGTGCTCCCTGATGCCAAAGTGGAAATTGCGTCCTCCATAAGAGTTCTTTTCGAAGTTGGCAACACCGTTGATGAGGGTCCGGGTTGAGGGATAGAGGTCGGCGGCGCCGCCGAGGAGCCAAGGGACGCTCTTCGCCAGCGCGTTCAGAACCTTGCCTCCGGACTCGCGCGTGGCCATGCCCTTTGCGTCCGCCGGGAAGGATGGAATTTCCCTGTCCCAGCCTGCGGGCAGTGCCCGATTGAGCAACTGCCCGCAGCTTTTCGCAAGATCAGGGAACTCTTTGGCCCAAGTGGCATAGGATTCGTTCCACTCCTGTTCCCACTGCACGCCGCGCGTGACAGCTTTGCCCATGCGGGCTGAGACTTCCTCCGGAACTAGGAAATGCGCATCGGGCGGCCAGCCGTAGGCGATCTTGGTAAGGCGGACTTCCTCTTCACCCAGCGCCTCGCCGTGAGCCTCCTTCGTGTCTTGCCGGTGGGGCGAGCCCCACCCGATGTGCGTATCGACGATGACCAGCGAGGGACGATCGGACTCCCTTTGGGCAGCCTGGATGGCGACGTGAACCATATCCAGGTTGTTTACGTCGCTGATCCGCAGCACATTCCAGTGCCAGCCCTGGAAACGCAGGGCCACATCATCGCTGAAGGCCAGCGATGTGCTTCCCTCTATGGTGATGTGATTATTGTCGTAAAACCAGATCAAGTTTGAGAGGCCAAGATGCCCGGCGACGGAAGCCGCTTCATTGCTGACGCCTTCCATCAAGTCGCCATCACTACAGAATACGTAGATGCGGTAGTCGAAGGGTTTGCAGCCGCCTTTGTTGAACTCTGTGGCCAGCCAGCGCTGAGCAATGGCCATGCCGACCGAGTTTGCGACACCCTGACCCAAGGGGCCGGTTGTGGCTTCTACTCCGGGAACAAGGCCATATTCCGGATGGCCTGGCGTCTTCGACCCCAACTGCCGAAACTGCTTGATGTCCTCGAGCGAAAGGTCGTACCCAGTCAGGTGCAACATGGAATACAGCAGCATGCTGGCGTGCCCGTTGGACAGAATGAACCGGTCACGCCCAGGCCAATGGGGATTGCGCGGGTTGTGACGCAAATAATGGTCCCACAGCGTGAAGGCCAGGGGCGCCAGTGCCATAGGAGTGCCTGGATGTCCGCTGTTAGCCTTCTGCACGGCATCCATCGAGAGCGTGCGGATGGTATTTATGCAGAGACTTTCCAGTTGTTGCTCCGGCGTTCCGGTCTCAGTTCCAGGCTGGTTCGTCTGGCGTTTTTCCTGAGCGATCATTTCCATTTGGCTACTCACTCGATACCACCTTTCCGCTGCTAACGGCTGACTGCATTGTGTGTGTCACCTCGGCGCGATAATCAATACCCTGCCAATTACCATCCACTGGCCAGTAAAACGTAAAGACAATGGACAAGGCTTGGGTTGCCGCAATGGGGATGTCGACGAACTCTACTCCTACGGCGGTCGGCGTGGATGCCGTATCATGCACCGTCTTCCATTCGTCGTCACTCCAACGTAGCAGGAACTGATAGGAAGACTGTACCCGCAGCACGCCTCCTGCCGGAACCCGGCGAACCTGACGATTGATCTTCCATACCTCGATTACCGGCCGCGGATGGTCATCGCGATATCGCTGTGCAACCGGTTCAATAAGGTCAAAAACCCGGTTGTCCACGACAGAACGCAGTAATTTTAC
>CAZDYZ010000288.1:0-4901 GCA_964509525.1 uncultured Acidobacteriaceae bacterium | reverse complement strand
TCGCAGAAAAACCATTACGCCTTCAACTACCCCCTACGTCCCGGCGAAACCCAATTCCAGATTTCCTATCACATGCCGTACGACGGCCAGAGCAGCATTTCGCCGAAGCCGCTCGCCGACGTGCAGCACTTCGTGGTGATGACGCCGAAAGGCATGACATTCACCCCGAAAAATCCGCAGCAGTTTCAGTCGATGCCCGACGATTCGGGCTCGACGATCATGGTGGCTACCAATGTCAAGCCGGGACAGGATCTCAGCTTCCGCATCGCAGGCACAGGAATCTTCGAGGCTGAAGGCCAGCAGGGAGCGCAGGGTGGAAGCGACGCGGGAGGCGGTGCGATGGGTGGATCGCAGCCGGCAGCCAACGATAATCGTCCGGGTGGCGGACTCGGCGCGCCTGTCGACGCCCCGGATCCGCTGCACGACTATCGTGCATACATTCTTGGAGCTTTCGCTCTGGTACTGGTGATGGGCGGCGCATACATCGTTTCGAAATCAAATGCACGGCCGCATCCCGCCACCGCAGGCGCAAGTTCGGTAGGTATGATGGCTGGCGATTCTTCTATGGCGGCTGAGGTGACAGACCATAGAGCGCCCGCTGCTGCGCAGCGCGATCGCAATACGCTGCTGCTGGAGGCGATGAAGGAAGAATTGTTCCAACTGGAGGTCGATCGCCAGCAGGGCAAGGTCAGTTCTGAGGAATATGCCAAGGCCAAGGCCGCCCTAGACGAGACCATCAAGCGTGCGCTGGCACGAAACAGACCGAATTAGGCCTTCCGAAGAAAGTGGTCTGATAATGGATTTCCACAAGGAAAGAGTCTCATCTTTTCTCCTTTTGGATTTCAATTCTCAGCTCTTTACGCAATTCCATTGGGGTAATTGTATTGGCGTAGCTGGTGTCCTCTTCCTTCCACTTTCTTCCGACCGGCACGCCCCCTATCAGAGGACCCGGATCGGGTACTAAAAATCGTCTGCTATAATCATCGTCTGGCGCGCTCCTGAATTTCCACAGCACGAGGCCATGTACGCGCGTCAGCTGCGCTTAGATTCAGACAGTATTTGTATTTCGGGGAGTGGCTCAGCCTGGTAGAGCACCTGGTTCGGGACCAGGGGGTCGGAGGTTCAAATCCTCTCTCCCCGACCAATATCTCTCGTGATTTCACCAGTCTGCGGGCAAATTTCCTGAATCAGTTTTCATCGCTTTCGGTACATTCGGTACAATCGCGATTTTTTAAATTTCCCGCATCAATCTTTTCAACGGCTTGGGAAGGAGACTCCCTAGTAATGTTGCTGGCGGGTCGAAATCTTCTTCACGACGATCCTCTCTGAAATCAGACACATAATAAGGTATGGCGGAGAATGACCGCCTAGTACCCCACCAGTGGGTCCAAATGACTTTGGATTGTTGGATTCTTCCGGGGAGCATGAAGAAGAGCAGCGGCAACGTGGACGACAACGATCCAAGATGATGATCACGAGGACGACAGCCAGCAGCATGCTGATCATCCTGCATAGATAATCAGCAGCAGCATGATCATCTCATTGCGATTCAGATCCGTGTGCGCCGAAAACGCGCAGACCAAGATCGAAGATTAGGCAAAGAGAAGTCTCTGAATCGAACTCGGCTTACCCGATTCGTGGTAATGTGATAGCATGATATCAAATTAAGGAGTGGGAGAGGTGACCCGTGGGACAACTGGTGGTCAGGAACATCGAAAACTTTGTGAAAATGCGTCTGCAGCGCCGGGCTAAACGCCACGGCCATAGCATGGAGGAGGAAGTGCGGGACATTCTCCGCAGCGCGGTCGCGGCGGACGAAACTCCTAGTGGAGGACTGGGAACAGAGATTTCTCGCCTATTTGCCAAGATTGGTCTTTCTGAGGATGTCCCGGAACTCCATGGTCATGCAATTACCCCCGCCGAGTTCGAGCCATGATCATCTTAGACACAAATGTGCTCTCAGCTCTAATGCGAGAGACACCCGACACGAAAGTGATCACTTGGTTAGACACACAGTCTCGAACTTCAGTGTGGACAAGCTCTGTTACCGTTCTGGAAATTCGGTTTGGGCTTCAAATCATGGCAACAGGGAAGAAGAGGTCCCTGTTGTCGCAGGCTTTTGAACGCCTTCTCGAAAGTATTGGGCATAGAATCGCTGCTTTCGATCATGGTGCTGCTGTGCAGGCAGGGAACCTCATGGCTTCACGTCAACGTAAAGGACGGCCGGTTGAGTTGCGCGACACGATGATCGCTGCAATTGTGCTAGCGCGCCACGCGAGCTTGGCGACCCGCAACGTTGCACATTTTGAGGATCTCACAGTACGCGTGCTTAACCCTTGGACCGCTTGATCTGATTGTATGCGCGTCCAACAACACCTACTTAGCGGGTTTTTCAGTTAAAGGGCACATTTCTAATGAAGTCCGAGAGGGATATCGTCAAAGAGTTTCGACGACACGGACGTCGCGGGACGTCGCGGGGGGGACCTCCACAACATGCAGCTCCCCGCGTTACACTTGCACTGCCCCAACGCACGGAAACCCTATGCGCGAGATTAAGGAACCTGATTGGAAAGTGCTAAGACGCGTGCATCCGCTCGCGCTCGAACGCTTCTGCGAGCATGCCCTTGCCGAGATCGACCGGGTCTCGCGCGATGGCGCGAAGAGCCACCATGCGCGCTACCTCCAAATCTTCAGGATTATCAAAGAAAGTGATCGGGAGATAGCGCGTCTCTTCGACAATCCGCGGCGCTCTCATGCACTAACGATGCTAGCCCAGATTCACGCGCAGGGTTTGCTCACTGACGATGAATTTTCCAGCCTGAGCCCAGAAACGCGCGGTGCCATTCAAATGCTGCTCGGCGCAGGATAAAGCTGCATATGGCTGCAGGGTCTCGTTTTTCCATATCCAGCGTCATCGACTCCGAATACTCGTCCCGTGCTCTCCGCCAACCAAGCCGCCGGCTAGGGACTACTTCTTCCGGTACAGCTGGATCCTGTCGGGAATCTTTAATCCGTAGGTCAATCTGTACGAGCATCGCTACTTCGGCAGTTTCCTCAAGGATAGCGCACTCTTCCTTTTCGACTTCTGGGCAAATGCCCGTAGAGGAGATGGGCTGGCGCTGCAAAGGTACTGCCAGTTCGGGTTCTTTTCAGACAACGAGTTGAGGACGCCGATGGCGGCCTATCATCACGTCCGCAGCTATCGCGACATCCCCGCCGGGACGTGATCTTCCTACGGTCGCCAAACCCGTGACGATGGGAGCTTCCCTCGGATAGGCGATGTCGGCCAACGTCAAATGAGCACAATTACGCCCTCAGTGTTTAGCTTTATCCGGGCTCCACAATGACCCTGCGCATGCAAAATCCACGAGACAAAGAAACGCTGGACCAATGCCTCGCGAGCGTCGGCCATTCCAGACACCATGCTCAAGGACAGTCACTCTTCCGTCCCGGAGAGAAGACCCGCCCAACTCGGCTACACGGGCGGCGATTATATGCAACACCACAATCCGTTTACATACTTCACGGATGGTGTGAACAGCCCGAGCGAACTCAATAATCTGGTTCCCTTCAGCCAGTTTGCATCTGATCTCGCCAACAATGCGCTGCCCAGTTTTCCTACATCGTTCCCAATATCCAGGACGATGCGCACAATGGCACGCTGAATCAAGGGGACAGCTGGCTGAAGACGAATATCGCGCCTCTGATCACGAGCTCAACATTCCAACAAGACGGATTGCTCATCATTACATTTGACGAACCGTTCGACACCGACACTCAGCACGGCGGAGGACAAGTGCCTGCGGTGATTATCAGCCCGAAGACAGAGGGTACCAATCCACGACGCTGTATCAGCACCAGAGCATATGCCGGCTGGTGTTGCAGGCATTGGGAGTGACAGGTTTTTCTGGCGCCTGCCAGAGCGCACCGCAGATGAATGAATTCTCAGATGCGTTGCGTCCTGCGGTATGACTGCGTCTAGATTTCCGTCAGTTCTCCGTATAAGCCTGAGCGCTTTCGTGTTCTGCAAGCCTTCATTTACGGTGCTTCCGTGTTACCGAGTGCCGCCAGCGCTTTATTTTCAGCATCCAGGATATAGCCTTGTCTCCGGCCCCTCGTCCGGCAACGCGGAGGTCGCAATGCGCTAGAAGGCGTGCCGCTTCAAACAATTCGTTGGGTACAACTTCGGTACAACTGAGGCGAGAGAAGAAGGGGCTTTCTGGCCCCTAAGCGACACCGAATAAGGCACTTGGATTTTGACCTGCTCTTGGTTCGGACTAGGGGGGCGGAGGTTCAAATCCTCTCTCCCCGACCAAGTTTTCTCTCGCTTTTTCAGTTGTTTACGCAGCCACTGTTACCTCGCGCACTTGTCGATATGGCCCGATGATTTTTCGCCAGTTAGGGTTACGACGAAACGGAGGAGAGGATAGCGTCTTCTAGCCTAATGGACCGAGATGATTACTTTCGCCCGGGCGTGCCCTTCTTCGACGTACGCGATCGCGTCGGCGGTTTGCGTCAGCGGATAGAGTCGGTCGATCACAGGGGTTACTTTTCCGGCCTCGATCAGTTCGCCAAAGGTCGTCAGGTCGTCTCGATTGATGTTCGCGATGAGGAACTTGAACTTCTGCCGCAAAAACGGAGGCCACGCGAATGCTTTCAGTAATCGGGTGAATACCTTCCACATCTCCTTGGGCGCTCCGGTCATGATGCACTTGCCATTCGGACTCAGAACGCGCCTCATCGACAACAACGGGCGGTTTCCCACGTTGTCGAGCAGCAGGTCGTAACGTCCGGTGTCCTGCGTGAAGTCCTCGCGGGTATAGTCGATGACCCGGTCGGCGCCGAGGGAACGCACCAACTCAACATTCTTCGTGCTGCAAACACCGGTTACATTTGCCCCA
>CAZDYZ010000287.1:0-3653 GCA_964509525.1 uncultured Acidobacteriaceae bacterium | reverse complement strand
TTGTAGGCGGCGAGCGCCCGGACGCGGGCAGCATCGGCATCGGCGCCTTGCAGAGCCTTCGCCTCCAGGGCATTGGCACGAGCCATTCCCAAGTGTGCCAACGCTCCCGTCCAGCAGTTCCAGACGATGCCAGACCGGTTCAGGATCTTCTCGAACTCTCCCGCGGCAGCCGCGCCTTGCCCTGAGACCAGGTAGGCCTCACCGCGGAGATACGTGGGATACAGACACGAGATGTTCAACTCGAAGGGAATCCCACTATATTCCAGCGAGGTTGTGGCCTGCAACGCACTCAGGGCACCGGCAGGGTCCATGCGGGTAAGAGCCATTTGCGCCCTGATGGTCGGCGACCAATAGGATTGCACATTGGTATCAAGCGGGAAGCGAGTCCGCAGGTCCTGATTCAACGATTCAGCGCGACGGAGATCCCCGGCTGCAGCGAACGCGAGTGCGGCCAGAATCTCCGCTGCTTGGCCGCCGGATGCCTGCCGCAAGGCCGCGGTGGCTTGCTGATGCGCTTCGGCGAGATCGGCAAAAGCTGCTTCCCGAATTGCGCCACTAGCCTGCCAGAGGGCCGCGTTTTCCCGGTTGTCGCCACGCAGGGCAGACTCGATCGCCTTCTGAGCCTGGTCACGCGCTCTCTTAACCCTGCCATGGTATGCCTCGGTGCGGGATGCCAGTGCCAAGCCGTACGGTTCCGCATCAGGTCGAGCTCTGAACCAGGCATCCTGCTCGCCCAACGCTGCAATGTCCTGACCAAGGAACGCGAGGGCGTATTGGATCATGTGTAATAAATAGTCCTCCAGTCCTCGCGCGTGCGCGGCGGCCACGGTCTGACGTGCTTCGTCCAATCGTTGCAGGGCGAGGTAGTCATTGGCTAGGTTTTCATACGCATTTACTGCATCCGGATTCATGGCGATAGCCTTCAGCTCGAGTTCGATGGCCTTCTCGTATTGTCCAAGCTGTTGGTATACGCTGCCCAGATTGTTTACGGCCGCTTCGTCGCGGGGATAGATAGCCATGATGTCCTGGAAGGTCTGCGCTGCTTTTTGCAGCTCCCCGGTCACCAGGAAATAGTAGTCGGCTGCGATGATCATAGCTTCCCGCTCGCTGGCGTGTTCGCGCAATTCGAAAGCCCTGGTGAGATATTCACTGGCGCGGGTAGTTTGTGCCAGGTTTGAATAGTCGAGTCCCACGGCGCGGTACGCCATCGCAAAGTTAGGGTCCAATTGAATGGCACGCAGATCGAATGGCAGGGCCGCTACCGGACCTCTTTCGTCAGAAGTCTTTACACCCAGGCTGTAGGCTTTCAGCGCCTCGAGAGAAGAAGTTGTGGCCTGAGCCAGAGGGACATCGTATTTCTGAACTGTAGTGAGCGATTCACCAAGCTCGGAGCGGAGCTTGGTAACTGCCTCGCCGAGCACGTCCAGCACTTTCTCCTTGGCTGGAGCCGTAAGCTGTTCCTGGCCCAGAATGTCACCGGTGCCGCAGTTCACAGCTTTCAGGCCCACGACATAGTCTGTCCCCAGCCGGGCAATGGAGCCGGCGATGTAGGCTTTGCTCCCGGCGCGTTGGCAGACCTCGCGAGCACGTTGGGCAGTGAGGGGCGTATCCGGTGGCAGGGTCATCAACCGTAGTGTTCCGCTGACCTTGTCTGGCGAGAGCGCATTGAGGAACGGAGACTGGCGCAGCGCCACGCTCAGCGCCTGCTTGAGCGTGTCATCAAAGACAGGATCGCCCGTCGAGTTGTCGAAATCCGAGAGAACCACCGTGTCCTTCTCTGTGAGGCGGTCAGCGCGTGGTGAGTGCAATAACAGGAAAGCCCCGATGACCACTGCCAGCAACCCCGTCGCCAGAAGGATCCTGGTCAGCAGAGACAGGTGCTTCGTCCCAGGAGGCGCACCCGCGGTATGCTGGGTGACCGATTCCTGAGCAGAATACGAGCTGGAAATGCGGACGGAGTCCGACTCGCGGCGCAGACGTTTTAGGTCTGTACGCAGGTCAGCGGCGGACTGGTAGCGTAGTTCCCGATCCTTCTCCAGGGCTTTATTGATGATCCGTTCCAATTCGGCCGGCACATCAGGATTAAGTCGCACCGGTGAGGTGGGCGCCCCGTCCAGGATGGCTTTGAAGATGACTCCTGAACTCTCCCCACGGAAGGGCAGTCTGCCCGTGGCCATTTCATACAGGACCACACCAAAAGAGAACAAGTCAGTGCGGGCATCGAGTTCCTTGGCTCGCACTTGCTCAGGCGACATATAAGCCACAGTCCCAAGCGCAGAACCGGGGCTGGTCAGGTGCTGTTGGTCATTTGTCAGGGTTATTTTGTCGGCGTCCATCCTGCTCGCGGAGCTGGACGGAGACACAACCTTGGCCAGTCCGAAATCAAGGATCTTTGCGTGACCCCGCCGGGTGACAAAAAGGTTGGCGGGCTTGATGTCACGGTGGACGATCCCTTCGGCATGCGCGGCGTCCAGCGCGTCAGCAATCTCGATCGCCAGACTGGTCAGGAACTCTGTCTCCACAGGTTTTTCGGCGATAACGTGCTTCAGTGTCATGCCTTCCAGAAACTCCATGGCGATGAAGGGCCTGCCATCCTCTTCCCCGACTTCGTAAATGGTGCAGATGTTGGGGTGGTTCAGGGCGGAAGCCGCCTGCGCCTCGCGTCGGAAGCGGGCCAAAGCCTGGGAGCTCTTAGCTACTTCCTCCGGAAGAAACTTGAGGGCGACAAAACGGCGCAGGCTAACGTCCTCGGCCTTGTAGACAATACCCATGCCACCGCCGCCAAGTTTTTCGAGGATACGGTAATGCGAGATGATCTGGTCGATCATTAAAGGATGGGTCACCCCATGTTAAAGACGAGGCACTGGGCCGTCAACGAGCAACGATTCCCGCATGAGGGTCTGGAGGCCACAACCCCTACTGGGTAAAGGGGGCATCGGCAAGATTGCTTCCAGCTCACGCAGTCTGGACCAAAGGCTTTCGGATGTAGGGCGACGTGGGTTCGTTTTTCAGTGACATGAATTCTGTCGTCCTGGCTTCTGGTGAGATGAGTAGCGGTCGCGCAAAGCTGCAGGGTAGGAACTGGGAGAGCGATTGGCGCTGGCAGGCACTCCGCGAGGACGGCTTTTGGTGGATAAGGTCTGCGCCCGGGTGTGCGAAGATAGAGCAGGAAAGATAGAATAGCCTGCCTCACGTGCCAGCACGAGCGGATCAACTACTCCGATCGACGCCCGCGTATCGATCGAGGAGGTGCTCCCTCCGTGGCTCTCGGATTTCCTGGATAGTTGATGTCACGATAGGTGTCCGATACTCCGGATGACAAAACTCCAGGTGCATGCCTCGGCCAACGAAGCGACGCTTTATCATGGAACCTCCCCAGGTTGAACCAGCGATGGCCACCAAGATTGGTTCGGGGCAATACTGGGGATGCCCGGAAATAAGGACGTTGTTGTCGCTCTGAAGCACTACCTGATAACAATGGTGTTGGGTTTGAATCTCCAGCACAGTTGCAGGGGGCAGGTCGTTGAGGAACACCCCCCCCTCAATTTCTGATCGTATGATGTTGCGATTGACTTCATCGCTGAGGTTGGGATGAGACCGAAATAAATGTGGACAGGTAGACACGGGACACCCCACACTTGCTCCCTTCAGTG
>CAZDYZ010000286.1:0-3428 GCA_964509525.1 uncultured Acidobacteriaceae bacterium | reverse complement strand
CACGCCGTGCTTTGGGACAGGGACGGCTTGCCTCATGACCTTGGCAGGCTGGTGAATGGCTCCACAATCAATATTCCTGGTGGCATCAACAACCGAGGTGAGGTCGGCGGCGGCTCGCAGTCTGCAAGCGGTGCCCCGCACGCATTCCTCTGGACCAGGCGTATAGGTATGCAGGATCTAGTCATGCTGCCAGGCGACTTTGCGAGCGCAGCCCCGTGCTGTCACACCATAAATGATAGAGGCCAAGTGGTTGGCTTTTCGCTACCCGGCCCGTTTGGATCTGGTCGCGCGTTCTTGTGGGAGAACGGCGTGATGACTGACCTGAACTCGTTGATTCCAGCGGCCTCGCCACGGTATCGCTGGATGGGCTTTCGATCAATGACGCTGGCCAAATCGCTGGCTACGGCATGATCAATGGGGAGGTGTACGCATTTCTGGCAACCCCGGTGGCTGTGGGGCCACTGTTGGAGCCAGCTCGTCCTGCTCGCGTGCGAGCCCAGTGTTGAGGGTTGTCGGTATTAAGAGACAGAGGTTGTAGACTGGAGAAGGACGAAAGGCCGATGAAAAGTCGCTGGCTCTCAGGGCTCGCTGTCATAGTCTGGTCTTGTTTCATCGCAGCGGCACAGTCCGCATCAAACGCAACCGCACAACCGCAATCGGCCGAAGGGTCGCAGCAACTGGCTCCGTCCTCAGTTAGGCCAGCAGAAAAACCTGCGAAGGAAAACCCACCGGCCGGAGTGGATCTCATCTGGGCATTCAAGATCCCGACGCGCGATGGCGTGCGTCTCAACGGTACTGTCTTCAGACCGACTGGTCAAAAAGCACCCCTGCCGGTGATCTTTACGCTTACGCCGTACATCTCCGACACTTATCAGAATCGCGCCTCTTATTTCGCGCAGCATGGATATGTCTTCGTGCTGGTAGATGTGCGTGGGCGCGGCAACTCGGAAGGTGCCTTCGAGCCTTTCGCCCAAGAACCACGTGATGGCCATGACATCGTAGAATTCCTGGCTCAGCAGCCGTGGTGCAACGGTAAGGTCACCATGTGGGGAGGCTCTTACGCGGGCTACGATCAATGGGCCACATTGAAAGAGCGCCCACCCCATCTGGCGACAATTGTCCCCGCGGCGGCTGCCCATGTGGGCGTGGACTTTCCGTTCTTCAAAGGGATTTGGACCAGCTATGACATGCAGTGGCTCACCTTCACAAGCGGCAAGACCGGGAATTCCAATCTGTTCGGTGAGAGTTCCTTCTGGATCCAGAAGTTCCGTGAGATGTACCTCGGCCTACGGCCCTTCAACACTTTGGACCAGATTGTGGGCAACACGACAACGGTCTTCCAGAAATGGCTGCAGCATCCCACCTATGACAGTTATTGGCAGGCGATGGCACCGACGCCCGAACAGTACGCCGGAATGAATGTCCCCATCCTGACCATCACCGGCGATTACGACGGCGATCAACCCGGGCCATGTCCTATTACCACGAGCACATGAAATACGGCAACGCCGAGGCCAAGGCGAGGCACTACTTGATTATCGGGCCCTGGGACCATCCCGGAACGAGGACACCTAAGAAGGAAGTCGGCGGACTAACCTTCGGCGATGCCAGCGTGCTCGACATGAACGATCTTCATCGGCAGTGGTACGACTGGACGTTGAAGAACGGGCCCAAACCTGAGTTTCTCAAGAAGCGAGTGGCGTATTACGTTGTCGGGGCGGGAGCGGAGAACTGGAAGTATGCCGATGATCTCGACGGAGTCGCTACCGAGCGCCGCAAGCTGTTCCTAACCTCTCGCGACGGAAAGGCGAATGATGTCTTTGACTCCGGACAACTGGAGGGCCAGCCTTCGCCTTCGGCGCCCGACAAATTCGTGTACGATCCGAGCGATCTGCGACCGGCCGAATTGGAGAAGGAAGATATCAGCAAACCTTACACCGACGAACGCTATGCTCTGAACCTCTTCGGCAACGGTGTGGTGTACCACAGTCGCCCGTTTCAAGAGGCTACGGAAGTTTCCGGCAATGTGAAGCTTATGGTGTGGATGGCAATGGATGTACCCGATACGGACTTCTCGGTCACGCTTTACGAAATCCAGTCCGACGGAGTCAGCGTGCAATTGACCACTGATGCGATGCGAGCGCCGCTATCGCGAATCACTGCGTGAGGCCAAGCTCGTCCCACCCGGCCAGATCACCCAGTATGACTTCGATGGCTTTACGTGGTTTTCCCGGCTGGTGTCGAAGGGTAGCCGGCTGCGTTTGGTACTGAGCTGCATCAACAGCATCAACGCCGAAAAAAAATTACAACTCCGGAGGCAACGTAGAAGGCGAGTCGGGAAAGGACGCACGCGTGGCGCACGTTACCGTGTATCATGACGCAGAACATCCTAGCGCCCTGGAAATTCCTGTAGTTAAGTAAAAACAGGCTGTGTAACGAGCAGACAGAAACATCGCCACTTTTCAGGCCTTAGAACGCACGAAGAATCCCGTTTGCAGTCGAAGGTATCCGAAGTTCAATGAGCAATGGTCCATCAAGCTCGCATGTGACCAGCGTCCCATGGACATGTTCGCAATAGAATCCATCGGCTGCGAGCGCAGGCTGAGGCACATACGGTTTAGCTTCCCTGGATGCCATGGATTGGAATATGGGGCTAGTTCTGTTTGATCCGCCGCTCCACCAATACTCTGAGCCGCGGCTTTCTTGGAAGCTGGTGATTGCGCGAATTCGCTGCCGTCGTACGGTGAAGAGCGGAATCGCTCCAGGGCAGGATCCCAGCTCCAGAGACGACAGCGCATGAGGTTGGTTTTTCGTTCCTTGAAAAACCTCCTTCTCCAGAATGCGCATGCTCGCACGCGAGTTTGGATTACCCTTTATCTCGCGGAAGGTCGATTGTTGGGATTGCTCTAGATTGTCGGCATCATTTTCCGGCCGATCGTGCATCGTAAGCTCAAGTCGCTCGACCGTGTCAAGCACCCGGACAAGCCATGCTTTCTAGTAGCATGTATTGCCTGTGAATTAGGAGTATTTTTTCAGCATCCTGCTAGTGCGCCAGATAGCGCGCAGCAACAAAGCTGCCTGAGAAGCTCGATTCTCCAGCCGTTCCGGTATTGCCGACAGCCACAATCTTGCCGTCACTTTGCAGCAGCACCACATTAATAAATGAGAGGTTGCTGCTCAGTGTCGTGGTCACGATGCCGTTGTTGCCGAAGCTGGTGTCCAGTTGGCCGGTCGTTGTGTAGCGAGTCAGGGCGAAAGACGATGAACCGAGGATTTCCCCTTGCGCGTTCCCATTGCCCGCCTCGCCCCCAAGAACAATCTCGCCGTTGGATTGAATCGCGACTCCGAAAGACGAGCCGAATTGGAAGGAGCTGCCAAATCCGGTGACAACGCCGCCTCCACTGCCGATGCCGAGCCCAGGATTGAAG
>CAZDYZ010000285.1:0-5092 GCA_964509525.1 uncultured Acidobacteriaceae bacterium | reverse complement strand
TTCTTATCGAGAACCTTGCGGTCGATGTGGGTCAGGTCGAGATAGACCATCGGCTTGCCGTCGATGCCAAGGTTGTGCTCGAACACAACTTTGAAGATCGCGCGCGTCGCCACGTCGCGCGGCACCAGGTTGCCGTACTTCGGATACCACTCTTCCAGGAAATACCAGCGCTCGTTCTGCGGGATCGATTTCGGATCGCGCTTGTCGTTCGGTGTGCGCGGAACCCACACGCGCCCGCCTTCGCCGCGCGCCGATTCCGACATCAGCCGCAACTTGTCTTCGCCGGGAATGCACGTGGGATGGACCTGGATGAACTCTCCATTCGCGTAATAAGCTCCCTGTTGATAAAGCGCCGACTGTGCCGAACCAGTGCACACCACGGAATTGGTCGATTTGCCGAAAATGGCACCATTGCCGCCGGTTGCCATGATGACCGCTTCCGCGGGGAAGGTCCGCACCGCCATGCTGCGCAGTTCAATGGCGCAGATGCCACGGCAAGCACGCTGGTTGTCAAGCACCGCCGAGAGGAACTCCCATGACTCGTATTTGGTGACCTTGCCCTCGGCTTCGTAACGCCGAACCTGCTCGTCTAACGCATAGAGCAGTTGCTGGCCAGTGGTGGCTCCGGCAAAGGCGGTGCGATTGTACAAAGTCCCTCCGAAGCGCCGGAAGTCGAGCAGTCCCTCGGGTGTGCGATTGAAAGGAACGCCCATGCGGTCAAGCAAGTCGATGATGCCGGGGGCGGCATCGCACATCGCCTTTACCGGTGGCTGGTTGGCCAGGAAATCGCCACCATAGATGGTGTCGTCGAAGTGCTGCCAGGTGGAGTCGCCCTCGCCCTTCAGATTCTTCGCGGCATTGATGCCGCCTTGTGCGCAGACGGAGTGAGACCGTTTGACCGGGACGATGGAGAAGAGGTCGACGTGGCCTCCCATCTCGGCAATCTTGATGACGGCTGCAAGCCCTGCCAACCCGCCACCCACCACGATGATCTTAGGATTTGCCATAAGAAAGTACTGCACTCAAAGCTTCAAGCTATAAAGCCCTCAAACCAGAAATTTCCACAATTTGCAGTCATTCGCTCTCAACATAGGGAACCTGGTCAGCGGGTGTCCTCACAAAACCGCTTACAGTCCAAAGCCCAATGCCCATCAGTAGCAGTGCCAAAGCGGCGCAGGCATAGCCGAACTTGCGGCGTGCCTGGGCACCGACGGTCAATCCCCATTTGGCCGCGAACAGCCACAAACCGTAGGCGAAGTGCCACGACACGGCGACAATTCCCATGACATAAAAGACGACTACCCACGGGCTCTGGAAGGCGAACCACACCTTGGAGAACGCGTTGTGGTAGCCGCCGCCCATCAGGTGTACACCTGTGAAGCGCATTTCGATGGTGTGATAGACGATGTAAACGAAGGTGATGATCCCGGTCCAGCGCTGCGAGGTATAAAGCCAGTTGCCAGTCCAGGGATACTCCCCGACGTTGGATTCGCCACAATACCAGATGTACAGGCCGTAGATGCCGTGATACAGAATCGGTATGAAGATGAAGACCCATTCGAGCACATGGACGAACGGCAGGCTGGTCAAGAACTTGACCTGTTCGTTATAGGCCTGTACACCGTTCGTTGCCTCAGAGTTAGAGATGAAGTGCTCAACCAGAAAGGCGCCGATGGGGACAATCCCGGACAAAGAGTGCAGCCTGCGCAATACAAACGAATAGCCCTGACCGGCACGCAGAGGAGCTACGCCTTTGTCAATTCGAACAGAGCCCGTATCCACAGTACTGGCCGTAGAAGCCACGAATGCAACTCCTTAGGAAAGTGGGCCGTATGAAACGTTGCATTATCAATTTCGCCGACAGTGCAAGTCAAGAAAGCCAGAGCCGCGTTAACACCAGAAAACTTCTGAAAAGAACACAATTTAGCCTGACAGCGTAGTTCAGAATAGCTGGTTGCGAGCCAAATGTTTGTGACCTGCGTCACAGTGAATTAGGGACTGGAGGTGAGCAGCTAACGCTGGCCCCATTTCAGCTTGTTGCGCAGCACATCGAAGAACGTCCGCTTCATGCGCAACAGTTTTACGGTATGGCTCGCGCGATAGCAGAGCACACGGTCGCCCTCCTGCACCGGCGCGCCCACCTGCCCATCGATGCTGAGGAACGCTTCTTCTTCTCCGGTCTGCACCCGCAGCTCAATCTGGGCCCTGTCCGCGACGACGAGTGGACGATGGGTCAACGCGTGAGGACAGACCGGCGTCACGACGAAGGAGGTAACCGATGGCATAAGGATTGGGCCTCCCGCTGCCAGCGAGTACGCCGTGGAACCAGTCGGTGTAGCAATGATGACTCCGTCCGCCTTGTAGTTGAAAACGAAGACCCCGTCGATGAGCAGATCGAAAGACACCAGGCGTGCGATGGCACTTTTGTTTACCACAGCGTCGTTGAGCGCAAAGTGATGTGCCAGACATTGGCCATTCCGAAGCAGGCTGCAATCGAGCACCGCCCGTTGCTCGGTGGGGCAGCTGCCGGCATCGACGGCGTCCAGCGTGGAGTACATCTCTCCCAGTGGAACTTCAGTGAGGAACCCAAGCGAGCCCAGATTGACCGCCAGTATGGGAACGCCTTCGTGAGCCACGGCGCGGGCCGCGGACAGCAGCGTACCGTCGCCACCCAGCACGATAGCGAAATCCGGATGCTTGACGCCGATTGTCTCCCGCGATACAACCTCTCCACCATTGGTGTATTGCGCGGTTTCCTGGTCAAGATAAAGCCGATATCCATGTTTGTGAAACCAGGAGAGCAGCTCGGGCAGAAGGTTGGCCAGCTCTGGCTTCGACGGCTTGGAGATGATGGCAGCTGATTTCATGTCCACTTTGCGAGTTCGGAGAGGGAACGCCCGCCGCGTCCCAAACCCCCTTTATATTTTCATCCTGAGCAGGCTTCAGCCGGGAACGATAGGGCTACTACTCTATGCAAAGCGCGCATGCAACAGGAACTCCCGATTCCCCTCGGCTCCGCGAATCGGAGATTCGATGACTTCCACGTTCATGCCGCCCAACTCTTCCACGGTTTTGACCACCCGGGACACCGCAATTTGTTGCACTTGCGGATCATGAACGATTCCGCCTTTGCCGATATGTCCACGGCCAGCTTCGAACTGGGGTTTCACCAGCAGCAACAACTCAAAGCCCTGGGGTGAGACATTCGTGCGTACGCAGCGCAACACGGCTGGGAGAACGAGTGTAGCAGAGATGAAGGACACATCCACTGCGACCAGGCTGATCGTCTCTGCCTGCCTCGGATCCGGCCAGATCTGCTCCGACGTGAGATAGCGAGCGTTGGTCCTCTCCAGCAAATGCACACGGGGGTCGTCCCGCAACCTGGCATCCATCTGACCGTAACCCGTGTCCACTGCGATGACCCGAACTGCGCCATTTTGCAACAGGCAATCGGTAAATCCTCCGTTGGAGGCGCCAATATCCAGACAGCACTTTCCTCCCACTTCGATCTGCCAATGTTGCAGCCCACGCGCCAGCTTGAGTCCACCGCGACTGACAAACGGCTGGGCCTTGCCAAGAATCCGAATATCTGCATCTTCTTCGACATTTGTGCCAGCCTTTTCGATCTTCTGCTCGTTCACCAGGACTCGGCCCGCAAGAATGAGAGATCGAGCCCGCTCCCTCGACGGCGCGAGCCCCCGCTGCAGCATGAGTTGGTCGAGTCTGGACCTCATGGGGCCAGACTAGCACGGGCTGTCGGCGCAAACGATCAGAGATGAACGCGCATTCAGTTCCAATTCAGCACTTCCCGCGGTGCATTGTGCTAGACGTTTCGAATTCCGAGGAACTTAGGCGTGGCGCGATTCACCTTTTCCACAAAGTTATGCACATTTGTGTTGAAAACTGCTCTAAAGGATTGTCCAACTGTGCCGACCATCGGCCTCCACCGATTTTCTTCTACGATAGAATGACGACTTCCGGGAGTGAAAAAAATGGTAAGGAGCGACAGCCGTGTTGGAAGACAAAAGAAGGAGGTGCTGGCCACAACTCGGATAGCGGACCAGGCGCAGCCAGCCAACGGGAATGCTCCGTCGAATCATGATGTGCTCCGCCGGCTGTATGCTTCCATGCTGAAGTGTCGAATGCTGGTTGAGCAAGCTCAACAGCTGTCAGCAAGGCACTCGGCCAGTGCGGGTTACGATTTGGCCGTTGGCCGCGAAGCGGTCGTGATCGGCGCCACGCTGGAGTTGGGGCGAGAAGACACAATTGCGGTGCCGCCCGGCGATTTCGTGGCTCATTTCGCGAGCGGAGTATCCCTGAAATACGCGCTGTCGCGGGCAGCGCGCCAAGGGCAAATTCAAGTGGCTACCCCGACGACAGGACATAACCCCAAGGCAACGGTCCATTTTGATCCGTTCAACCTCGGCACCGGCCTCGCCTTGGCCCACCGATTGGAAAAGAAGCGGACCGTAGTGATGGCGTTGTGCGCCAGGGAAGCCCCGGGCCCGGATGGCTGGCATGAGGCGATGAAATTCGCAGGAATTCACAAGCTCCCAATCATTTATGTGAAGAGCGCTTGCGCTCTTGAATATGGCCCTGCGAATCGGAACCCTGCCCTCGAAGAGCTTAGCTTCATGGCCCGCGACTGCGGATTTCCTGCCATCATCGTGGATGGTAACGACGCCGTGGCAGTCTGGCGCGTTGCTCAGGAATCCATCCATCGTGCGCGCAATGGCGCCGGCCCAACTCTGATCGAGTGCGAGACCCATGCTCCCTATGCCACTGATCCGCTTGCGCAGATGGAACAGTACCTGAGGAAGCGCGGGGTATGGGACGAGGTGTGGAGGCAATACACCGCCTCCCGGATTAAGGCGGAGATCGAACGGGCCGCAGTACTCGTCGGGAAATAGGAGCCTGACACAGCAGCCGCACCAACCGGCACGGCCTTCGCGTGTTTCCTGAATCAGGGCCGAAAATTAACCGTCATATTCATGCTGGAGTGGCCAGTGGAACGGATTGAACGGCCGCTCGTTCGACTCGGTAGCCGAGTCTGCGAAGTTCTGGGACCATCTGCGCTGCCTGCGGTTATTTA
>CAZDYZ010000284.1:0-7176 GCA_964509525.1 uncultured Acidobacteriaceae bacterium | reverse complement strand
CCGACCTGCGCCCGCTGCATGCCGACCAATTCGGTGATTCCAACTACGGCAGCGAGGTGCGGCACAGTGATCCACTGGCCCTCACACAATTGCTCATTACCTATCACTTGTTGCGCGCCCACAGCAAAGACGCGCCGATTCCCTTCGCGCGTCCCATCGCCGCCCTGAGCCGGCTGCAATCGATGCCGGAGAACGCGCTGGTGGAGATGGTTACAGAAAAGTGAGGGTGACGCTTCTATCGACCCAATGCTTGCAGCAAACCGAGTTGGCGCGATTGCGCCCAGCTTAGTTCACGACTCGGTGATCTCAGAGTGGATGTTTTTCCATGATTACGTTCAACCGCAATTTCGATCCATGCAAGATCAGACTGCTGATCTTCGACCTGGACGGCACGCTCATCGACTCGCGCCTCGACCTGGCGAACTCGGTCAATGCCATGCTGCGGCACTTTGGACGGCCAGAGTTGCCGGGCGACGTGATTGTCGCGTATGTGGGCGATGGAGCCCGCATGCTGGTTCAGCGTGCCCTCGGCGATCCCAAAGATGACCGCTTCCTGAGTGAAGCTTTGGAATTCTTCTTGGACTATTACCGCATTCACGCACTCGACCACACTCACGCGTACGAGGGAGTTATGGATGCTCTGGTTGCCATCGGAGGGCCGGAAAACGGATTCTGCCGCAAGATGGCGGTACTTTCCAACAAGCCAGTAAGCCTATCCCGCGGGATTATCGAGGCGCTTGGCTTGGGCCGGTTCTTCGCTTCGGTGCACGGAGGTGACAGCTTTGCTACACAGAAGCCTGATCCGCTGGGGGCCCAAGAAATCCTCAAGGAAACGGGTTTGCGTCCCGCACAGACGTTAATTATCGGCGACTCGTCGAATGATGTGCTGACTGGGCGCAATGCCGGACTGTGGACCTGCGGCGTCTCTTATGGCTTTGCCCCACATACCCTTTGCGAGGCCACGCCGGATGTCCTGGTGGACACACCTCAGGAACTGGCCGAGATTCTAAATTCCTCATCTTTGGAAAGTTGCAGGTTTGCCCAAGCGTTGCAGCCTCTCGCGAGCAGCCTTGGACCGGCCCCACCCCAAAACACTTAACTCAGAACTAAGCAGCTCTATCTGCGTTGGAGGAGAGCATCCATGGCTGTCAGTGAACAGGTGGTAGTCACCGAAAAACAACTCGATCAGTTGTGTATCAACACCATCCGTACCCTCTCTGTGGATGCCGTGCAAAAGGCCAACTCCGGCCATCCGGGAGCGCCAATGGGCTTGGCCCCGGTCGCTTACTGCCTCTGGCAGGAGTTCCTGCGCTATGACCCGCAAGATCCGTTATGGCCCGACCGCGACCGATTCGTGCTGTCCAACGGCCATGCCTCCATGCTGCTCTACTCTCTCATCCATCTGGCCGGAGTTCGTCAGGTGGATTCCCAGGGCCAGATTTTTTCCGCACCCGCAGTCTCGCTGGAGGAGATCAAGAACTTCCGCCAACTCGGCAGCAAAACTCCCGGACATCCCGAATACGGACTCACCACCGGAGTCGAAACCACCACCGGCCCGCTCGGTCAGGGCGTTGCCAACAGCGTAGGTATGGCCATTGCCCAGCGCTGGCTCGCCGCGTACTTCAATCGACCCGGATTCGATCTTTTCAACCACAACATCTGGGCCATTTGCGGCGACGGCTGCATGATGGAAGGAATCTCCTCCGAAGCCGCATCCGTCGCGGGACATCTCAAGCTTTCCAACCTGTGCTGGATATACGACAACAACCACATCACCATCGAGGGCGACACCGATCTCGCATTCAGCGAGGAAGTCGCCCAACGCTTCGCCGCCTATGGCTGGGACGTATCGCGCGTCCACGATGCCAACGATCTCGACTTGCTTGCGAACGCCTATCGCCACGCGATAAGTGTCACCGATCGCCCTAAGCTGATCATCGTCGACAGCCACATCGGCTTCGGCGCACCTCATCGCCAGGACAAAAGGGAAGCGCACGGCGAGCCGCTTGGCGAGGAAGAAGTCAAACTGGCCAAGAGGACCTATGGCTGGCCCGACGACGCCAAGTTCCTCGTCCCTGAAGGAGTTCGTGAGCACTTTCAAGATGGTGTGGCCAAGCGGGGCCGCCGACTGAGCGTCGCATGGCATGCGTTGTTTAGGAAGTACGCCCAGCAGTATCCCGAGCTTGCAGAGCAGTTCATGTGGATCGAGCACCGCGAACCTCCCGACAGCTGGGACAAAGAGCTCCCCACTTTCGCAGCCGACACCAAGGGGCTGGCGACCCGAGAGTCTTCATCCCAAGTGCTCAATGCCATCGCCAAGAACGCTCCTTGGCTGATGGGCGGCTCTGCCGATCTCTATCCCTCGACCAAAACGCGCCTCACCTTCGACGGCGCCGGCGACTTTCAGGCTAACAACTACAACGCTCGTAACTTTCACTTCGGCATTCGCGAGCACACTATGGGTGCCATCGTCAACGGCATGGCGCTGTCGGGACTGCGGGCGTATGGCTCGACGTTTCTCATTTTCTGCGATTACATGAAGCCTGCCATTCGTCTTTCAGCTCTCATGGAGGTGCCCGCGATCTGGATATACACGCACGACTCCATCAGCGTAGGCGAGGACGGTCCTACTCACCAGCCCATCGAGCAACTGCCCACTCTGCGCGCCGTACCGAGCTTGGTGACCATCCGCCCCGCCGACGCTAATGAAGTTGTCGAGGCGTGGAAAGTGATCATGAAGTTAAGGAAGAAACCGACAGCGCTTATCCTCACGCGCCAGGCGCTGCCGACTCTCGACCGCACCAAATACGCTTCCGCCGCGGGTTTGGCCCGGGGCGCTTACATTCTCGCCGAGGCCGAAGGCGGCAAGCCGCAGGTTATTTTGATGGCGACGGGAAGCGAAGTCAGCTTGTGCCTCGAAGCCCGCGAAAAACTCCAGGCCGAGGGAATCCGCGCGCGCGTCGTTAGCATGCCTTCCTGGGACTTGTTCGACGGTCAGGACGAGAGCTATCGCGACCAGGTTCTCCTGCCTGCAGTAACGGCGCGAGTCGCGGTTGAGCAAGCCTCGGCCTTCGGCTGGGAACGATACACTGGTGCCCAGGGCTGCATCATCGGCATGAGAAGTTTTGGCGCCTCGGCGCCGCTGAAAGACTTGCAAGAAAAATTCGGTTTCACTGCCGACGCCATAGTCCAGGCCGCGAATGCCCTGCTCGGTTAGCGACGAAGCTTTCCGCCTCTTTTTGCGCGCGAAGCACGATTTAGGTCACAGGCTGAGCCGCGTCTCTGCGAATACACCAACCAGAAGAAGGAGGAGTTTATGAACACCGCTGGCACTCTTGAAACCGCACAAGCAGTAAACCCCCTTCAGCAGTTGCGAACCCTCGGCCAGTCCGTCTGGCTGGATTACATTCGCCGCGACCTCCTCGAAGGTGGCGAACTCCAGCGCCTCATCGACGAGGACGGCCTCCGCGGTATGACGTCGAACCCGGCAATTTTCGAGAAGGCCATCGCCGGCTCCACGCAATACCAAGACTTACTCCACTGGCTCGCCGAACGCACCGACCTCGACGCCAAAGGCCGCTTTGAACTGCTCGCCATCCGAGACATCCACGATGCCGCCGACCTGCTCCGCCCCGTCTACCAAAACACCAAAAAGCGCGACGGCTACGTAAGCCTGGAAGTCTCGCCCTACCTGGCCCATGATACCAACGGCACGCTGGACGAAGCCCGCCGCCTTTGGAAGTCGGTTGGCCGAGAAAACCTGATGATCAAAGTCCCCGCCACGACTGAGGGCATCCTCGCGTTCCACCAATTAATCAGCGAGGGCATCAATGTCAACGTCACCCTGCTTTTCGGCCAGGAGGTTTACGAAGAAGTGGCCGCCGCCTACATCGACGGCGTAGACCAGTTCGCCGCCACCGGAGGTGATGTCGGCAAAATCGCCAGTGTAGCTAGTTTCTTTATCAGTCGCATCGATACCAAGGTCGATGCTTTGGTTGCCGAAAAACTCAAAACCGAACCCGATCCTGACCGCCAAGCAAGGTTGCAAGGCATTCAGGGTAAGGTAGCGATCGCAAACGGCAAGCTGACCTACGAATCCTACCAGCGCATTTTCTCGGCTCCGCGCTGGCGGGAAATGGCCGGCAAAGGAGCGCAAACCCAGCGCGTCCTATGGGCGAGCACCAGCACAAAAAACCCAAACTATCGCGACGTCCTCTACGTGGAGGAACTCATCGGCACCGATACCGTCAACACCGTTCCTCCCGCCACCCTCGACGCCTTCCGGGATCATGGCAAGCTGCGCCAGAGCCTGACCGAAGACCTGGAAAGCGCCCGCCAGACTATGTCTGACCTCGCCGCAGCGGGCATCGTGATGAAAGATGTCACCGATAAACTACTCACCGATGGCGTCAAACTCTTTGTCGATGCCTTCGACGCGCTCCTCGCCGCCACCGAGAAGAACACGGCGCCTCGCCGTGGCGCCGAGTACTAGGCAGGTACCACCCACGATGCGAAAATCACCCGCATTGTCTTCCGTACGACCATCAAGATGAGCCATGGCGCAGACAACACAAGGAGTATCAGCAGCACTAGCCTAGAAACTCGTATCACTCGAACGAGGTGCTAACCAAAAGCGCTACACGAAAGCCCTCCATCTGTGGGGCCGCCACCGCCTATACAGGACTAATCAACCTGTGCTGCGGAATGCCAGATTACGGCGACAAACCGAATTTCCTCGCGTGGTCGAGCGCCCGAAGCAGCTGAAGATGAAAGATAACTAGGAACTCACTAGGTGGAGAGGGTTAAACACAAAGTACCTGCACCGCCGAAGATGTACACGCTTTGAAATTCTTCCTCCTGTGATATCGGCTTTTACTGGGTTGTCCACCGATCGCAGGTTCCGGTCGGCTGGTTGGCTGTATCACAGGCCGTGCAAGCGAGGTGAGGCATGGTTCTCACCTCTTTATGCCGTATAACACGGCTCACGCCTCTCAGCGGAAGGTGCCATTTGCTCTCCACCTGAGTGTCCGGAAACTGGACTGAAGGGTTAGCTTGACCGCGCTGTGGCGAAGGCCCAAGATGCTCCAACGTGGTTAATAATAATAATGATGAGCACGAAGATCGTCGCACCACTAGTCCTGATGGCCTTGGGGGTGGAAGCAGAACAGCCAGGACTGGGTTTTGATGAGGACACGACATTTTCCCCCAGCCAGGTATGCTTTCGGTACGGACGGCCTGGAGCCGACGGATTGTCTCGTGCGGTGGATTTCAACTCGAATAGTCAGACTTTCGGCCCGACACCGGTCCGCAGTCATCAGAGTCTTCCCTCTGCCAGCCGAATCCGGACCGCATCCTCGACAGAGAACAGCAGCTGTGGCTCCGCTTCGAACCGACCGCCCAGTGAGTACGCGTTCATCTCCAGCGGAATCGCCTCATTTCCAACGTTGAAAAGAAGCCCTTGTGCTCCGCAGAAACGTTTGCGCGATCAAGCGACGCCCTTTCAGCTCTTCCAGCCAATATTCGTGGTGCAACCCGCTCAAAACGTCTGCGCCTAACGAAAATCCTGTGCGGTGCCCTGTGATCCGGAACTGACAACTTCACAACAACCCCTTCTCGATCTAACCAACGGAGCTGAAAAGCTCGGCACCCTTCGCACTTACCCCTGCCCGCTGCAAAACACAGACCCGCATTCCACCACGTCGGTTTTTCGCCGTTTTTTGTAGAAGGCACACCGGCAACTGTGTCTTACATTCGGCGGAATCCGCGAGAGCCTTACGCCCCCAGTGCATCAAGGGCTCGAGTTTCAGCTCACCGGGGATGTCTCCACTCGTGGATTCGCGGTGCGCACCTCCGAACGCACAATTGGCCGTGATGCGGGTCACAGAGATAGGAAGCGCAATTCTGGCATAACAGTCGCCATGAGAAGGGTGGGGATGAACAGCATCCTTGAGGTTTCCGCTGAGTTCAACAGCATCCTGCAGGCGGCAGGTTACAAGCGGCATTTTCCCTCCGCCCATGTCCTTTTCGAGGAAGAAGCGCAGAACGACGGTGTCTTCCTAGTGTGCAAGGGCAAAGTGCTGATGGGCCTTCCCAGGCTGCCCAAGTTCGATCGGGTGTTTTCCGCAGGCTCACTGTTGGGATTACCTTCGACATTTGGCAAACGACCATACAGCCTGACCGCGATAAACACGGCCAGGTCCGAGATAGTGCATGTGCCTCGCGAAGACTTTCTGCAGCTGATGCATGACTACCCTGACCTCTGCCGCGAGGCCACGGACATGCTGGGGCGCGAAGTGAGGTTCGTCAAGTCAGCTCTGGCCAAACGGCGCCGTCAGTTGGCCGAACCCGGCTCGAGGAAGTCGACGTTCAGGTCGCGATCGCCGTCCGGTAGTTCGCGAAAACCGAAGATCTTGTGTTAGTTCATCTTCATCCCGATGCCTTGACGTTTCGCAGACGTAATCAAAACTGCGTGCCGCCGTCTCTTGACAAAGACTCGTCGCAGGAGTGAAAATCCGGCGTATTATTCTGGGAAAGATCTTCGGTCTTTTCCCAATCCTTTCTGAGTTGTTTATTGTACGGAGACAACAGTAGAAGCCTCGAACCTCCTTGTCTGGGGTTGAAGTGCGCCCTTTTGCTTGGTCAATCCGCTCTGGCCCCGCGGCGAGGAGGGTAAGCCCATGCACAGCGAATCACACGCTCGCTATTCTCTTTTGTCCATCATCTTAGTGGCCGCAGCTGTGGCGCTATTCATCGTGTTGGCTGTGGTTTCAGCCCGGCCCGCACAATTCGGTCACACTAACCACACGCCAACCCAGCAGCCCTTCGCAAGCCCGAAAATCAGAAAAAGTATGAGACTGACTAAGGTACTACGTGTTGAAAGGTTCCCCCTCGCACTGATGCCCACGGTTGGCAGCCCCGTGAGATACGAGCAGAAGATGCAGGTGGCATTGTGCTGACACCATACGGGTTGGATGTGATAGAAAATTGCCTCGACTGTAAGGTGCGGGCAGAGCATATCTTTCGCGGCCTTCCTCTTACAGCAACGCGGGCGTTCGACTCCATTAAGTGCACCACAGCGTATCCCAAGGGGGCGGCCCTCTTCGTTGAGGGCCAGGCGCCGCGAGGAATTTTTGTTCTGTGCAAGGGTCGTGTGAAGCTATCGATCTGCTCCTCTGA
>CAZDYZ010000283.1:0-2672 GCA_964509525.1 uncultured Acidobacteriaceae bacterium | reverse complement strand
CCACCGGGTTCGGCACCTGCTGGGCTAGCGTTACAGATGTCGGGTTGCATCCCGACGTGGGACAGCCGTAATACACCGGTGGGGTGCCTCCGTTGGCTGTGGTGCAGGCGGCTCCGCAATCCTGCGCGAACAGCCCGACCCCGAGGATTCCGTTGGCCCCGAGCGCGCTCACGCTGTTTCCTTCGTTGGGTCCAGTGGTCTGGCTGGAACAGCTACCGGGAACCGGCGGAGAGCTGGTGGCCGGAATGATCACTTGTATCGGAGCCGAAGCCGCTTTCTCGCCTGCCATATAAATGTCGGCTAACGATACCGGGCCCCAGACATAGCCATCCAGGAACACCACACATTCATCGAGAGGGTTCCCGCTGGAATCACTCTGCTGAGGAAGCGGGATCGTCAGCACCGACGACAAAAGGCGTAATCCGGAAGAACCTGTGTCTAGCAGCACGTGATCGATGGTCTGGCAAGTGTTGCTGCCAGGAGGGCAAACGGTCACGCTGGTGAAGGCTTCATCCACGGTCGTGAAGGTTTGCGGCTGCGGTCCAGAGTCCACCGTAATCGACTGAAGGTTCACAGGATTGACGAGCACTGTCGCCGAGGATTTCTCAGCCGTATTCTCCGTGGAGGTGGCGGTTATGGTGATGGAGGTAGTCGTGGAGACGACAGGCGCAGTGAAGACCCCGGTGGGAGTGATGGAACCCGCGGTCGCCGTCCAGTTAACAGTCATTTCGAAGGTGCCAGTTCCGGTTATGATGGCCGTACACTGGATCATCTGGCCGGACTGAATAGGGGATGGCGAGCAACTTGTGGTTATACCCGTGACCGCGGTCTGGTTATTTGTGGAACTACAGGCGGCCATCCACCACACACTTGCTACTACAAGCAAGAGCCCAAATCTACGCATTCTGCTGATCTCCCTAACGGATGTCGCTGGCTTTTACCCCTTGCGGTATCAACTGCGGAATGTAAGCCTGGCCATGAAAGCTTCGCGGATGCCCGGTTTGCTGGACCACCAAGCCCGGCGTGTCGATGGAAATAGGTCTACGGCCGTGGCGCTGCCCCGGCTCTGCCGCCTGCTTTGCCTGCTCATAGTAGGGGCCCAGCAACTGCTGCAAATCCGGCGGGAATTGCCCTTCCCAGGCTATACCAAAGACGGCACCAGAGGGCGAGACGTATTCCCGTACGACAGTGCCGACGGGCGAAGTAATTTCGTGCATCACATAGACTTTCGCATCGACGCTGCGCAAGGTTCCCTTCATGCGGGCTTGGTCGTTCAGCACCGAGGCCGCACTGTCTCCTAGAACTGCCCAGGCAGGCAGGGACAGGATTGCGATGGAGCCTAACAGCAGGCTGGCAAGCCGTCCCGGGTAGTGGAAAAATGTGTTCATCGTAGCCCTTTCACAGTCCGCATTTTCTCACGACTGGGTCTGCCACTGCGCCTTAGCAGGCAGACAAAGTTGAGATTCTGAGAACGGTTCTGCTGTAAATCAGGTTGTGCCACCAGTTTGTCGTCCTACTCCCGGTCTTTCAATGGCTGCGGATGACGCCTCAATTGCCACCGCCAGAAAAAGTAAAACGGCGCACCGAGGAAAACGATGGCAATGCCGATCAGCGTTTCCTTGGGCCGGGTAACGACCGAGTTCAGTGCCCATGCTCCTGCCATGAATACGTAGAGCGCCGGAAGGTACGGGTAGCCGGTACAACGGTAGGGACGCGTAATGTCGGGCCGGGTACGCCTCAGCACGAACAGCCCGATCACAGCCGCGAGATATGACAGCACCATCATGAACATGACGTAGGTGTAAAGCTGGTCAAAACTGCCGCTGAGGGCCAGCACCACCGCCCACGAACTGAGCGCGACCAGGCTGAAGGCCGGGGTGCGGTAACGCGGATGTACGCGGCCCATGGCATGAAAAAAAGCCCCATCGCGCGCCATGGCAAACGAGACACGCGCGCTGCAGAGGATGGCACTCGACATTGCTCCAAAGCAGGAGAGCGCGATGACCGCGCTCAGCCAGCGGGCGGCATTCGACGAAAACAAAGTAACTGCGGCAGCATGGGCGATGGTCTCTTCCTGGGCGACACGCGTGATGGGCAGCGCATAAAGATAGGCGGCGTTAACCGCCAAATAAATGACGCCGACCAGCAGTACGCCCATTACCATGGCCCGCGGCAGCACCCGCTGCGGATTCCTGACTTCTCCTGCTACCCAGGTCACGTACACCCAGCCATCAAACGCCCAGAAAACACCAATCAGGGCGATACCGAATCCTGAAATCAGGTGGCCAAGGGTGACGGGCTGATCAAACGGAATGCCGACCGCGTAGTTCGACCAATGTCCCTGACCCAAAGCGAAGCCGAGCAGTACAAATGCTCCGATGGCCACGAACTTAGCCCAGGTTGCGGCGTTGATGAGCGCCGACCCGCGCTTTACCCCAAGCACATTGATCGCGGTGAGCAGAATGATCGCGCACACGGAAACGACGTGCCCACGCGTCAAGGTCCATCCTGAGAACGTCGCCAGAGGAGCATGGGCTGATGCAAAGGGAAGTACCGCTCCGAAGTATTGGGCGAAACCGACAGCGAGCGCGGCGATAGTTCCACTCTGGCCGACGGTGAAGATCATCCATCCGTAGAGAAACGCCGGAAACTCGCCGTAGGCCTCGCGCAGA
>CAZDYZ010000282.1:0-4610 GCA_964509525.1 uncultured Acidobacteriaceae bacterium | reverse complement strand
GATCGGCGGCTTCGGCGCGCTCGCCCTGGTGCTCGCCATGATCGGCCTCTATGGTCTGATTTCGTACTCGGTTCTCCAGCGTACGCGGGAAATCGGCATTCGCCTGTCGCTCGGTGCGCAGCGCGAGGACGTCCAGCGACTCATGTTGCGGGAGGGAGTCATCGCTGCTCTTACGGGGGTGGCTGTAGGGCTTGTATTTGGACTGGCCTTAACCCGAGTAATGGCGAGTCTGCTCTATGGCTTGAGTTACAGCGCCTGGGTGGTATTTGCATTCGTGGCTATTCTTCTAACGCTGATAGCCACAACGGCATCCTACCTGCCTGCTCGGCGAGCAACCAAAGTCGACCCGATTGTTGCTCTGCGCAACGAGTAGCCAATGTCGATGGGTGGAGTTCTCCTGTCGGCTCGCGTAGGATGTGGGGTAATACACCAGCCACTATGAACGGAGTTCTCACCCGGCTTTTTCTTCTCCTGCTGACACCCATGGTGGCGTTGCAACCGATGAAAGCCGGGGCACAGCGTGTTTCCCTCAGAAGTGATCAACAGTCAGGATCGGCTGCCGCCCGGACCGGACCTGGCCAGTCGCCGGCTCCTCCCGATTATTCGCAGGAGGCTTATGTCATCGAGCGCTATCGCCAGTCGATGCGGTACGAGAACGACGGCACCGGCCGCGAGCAACTGAATGCCCAGATCAGAATTATCAGCGAGGGTGGCGTACAAGCGCTAGGTCAGCTCAAGCTTGGCTACAGTGCGCTCAGTGACAAGCTCGACATTGTTTATGTGCGGGTCCACAAGCCCGACGGAAGTGTCGTGACGGCGCAGGAATCGGCCATACAGGATCTGACCACTCCCAACGCTCCGGTATACACCGATTATCACGAGAAGCATGTCAGTGTTCCATCTTTGCGCCCAGGAGACGTGCTGGAGTACGAGGTTGTGCGCACAATCGTCAATCCTCTGACGCCAAATCAGTTCTGGACCAATTACAACTTCGTCGAAACAGGGATCGTGCTGGATGAGGAGCTGGAAATCAACGTGCCTAAAGCCCGGCACCTGAAGCTGAAGACCCAACCAGGTTACGATCCCAAAGTCACGGATGAGGGTGACCGGCGGATCTATCGCTGGACCCACTCCCACCAGACAAACGCGAGGCAGCCACGGCCACCCAACCGTGCGAATCAGATCCCTTCGGTGCAACTGACGACCTTTGAAAACTGGGAAGACGTTGGCGCCTGGTATGCGTTTCTAGAGCATGAGAGGCGGCAGCCCGACGACACAGTCAAAGCCAAGGCAGCAGAACTGGTCCGTGGCAAGACAGACAACATGGATAAGGTCAAGGCGCTCTATGATTATGTCTCGCGAAATATCCGCTATGTCAGTCTGTCATTCGGGCTCGGCCGCATCCAACCCCACGCAGCAAGCGAGGTCCTGGCGAATGGCTATGGCGACTGCAAGGACAAGAACACCTTGCTCGCCGCCCTGCTGCAGTCTCAAGGAATTCAGTCATCCTCGGTTCTTATTGGGATTCAGCGCAAGTTCGATCCCGACGTGCCCTCTCCTCTACAGTTCGATCACATGATTACGCGCGTTCCAGTGGGAGGCCAGGACATCTGGCTCGACAGCACTAGCGGAGTCCTGCCTTTCCGTATGCTGACGTATGCGACACGCGACAAGCAGGCGCTCCTGATTTCACCGGACGGAAAGGCGGGCCTGGTGCGTACCCCGTCCGACCTTCCCTTCGAGGCTTTCGATCAGACGCATGTGGCTGCCTCGCTGAATGAAACCGGAAAGCTGACCATGCGGGTTTCCGCGGCCACGCGCGGTGATCGCGAAGTAGCCTTCCGTTTCGCGCTACGCCAGATGCCTAGAAACCGCTGGAAGGAGCTTTTCAGTTCTATGCTGCAGCGTGCGGGCATGAAGGGGGCAGAGGTTACGAACATGCAGGTTAGTGATCCTTCGGACACCGACAATCCCTTGCGGGTCAGTGCTGATGTTGCTGCCAGTAACTTCTTCGATTGGTCAGCTCCGGAGTCGAAGATCAGGTTACCTTTCATGAAGGTGAGCCTTGGGGGCGAGCCAGGCCTGGATGAGGACGAAAAAATTCCAGAGAAGGTAATCAAGTTGGGCACACCCGCTGATACGCAGGTTGAGGTACGTCTTCAGGTACCCGACAAGTTTTCCGTCACAGCGCCGATTGGAGTAGACATACTTCGTGATTACGCTGAGTATCATTCCAGCTACAAACTGGAAGGCAGACAGATTACCGCGATTCGAGACCTGAAGCTGCTTGTTCGGGAGTTGCCTTACGAAAGACTGGAAGACTACGCCGCATTCCAGCGAGCTCTTGCCGCCGATCAGGCGCAGGAAGTTGTCCTGGCCAATAAGTCTCCCGGCGGCGCCGGAATTGGCGGCGACGAATCAGCGGCGGATTTGAACGAATCGGGGTTGCAGGCACTCAAGAACAACAATCTTCCATTGGCCGTCGATCTGTTTCAACGGGTGGTGCAACAGGAGCCTAAGCACAAGTCGGCATGGAACAACCTCGGCCGTGCTTATCTTGGGCTCAAACATTACGACCAGGCCATTGCTGCCATCAAGAAGCAGATCGAGATCAATCCTTACGACCAATATGCCTATAACTATCTCGGGCTGGCTTACGAAGGTGAGCTGAAATACGACGACGCCAGTCGGCAATTTCAGAAGCAGATCGAGATCAATCCTCTCGACCCGGTTGCTCACGGCAGTCTGGGTGAGTTGTACGTGAAGCAGAAAAAGTTTGCTGATGCCACGCCGGAGTTGGAGAAAGCCGTCGAGCTCCAGCCCCGGAACGCATTGCTGCAGATATCGCTGGGCCAGAGCTATCTTGCAACCAATCAGACGGAGAAGGGAATGGCTGCCCTGGAGAAAGCGATCAGCCTTGCTCCGGTGCCCGTCACGTGGAACAACCTTGCCTATTCGCTTGCGGAACTGGATGTGCAATTGGAGCGTGCAAACAAGTATGCAGATACAGCGATTGATGCTGTGGAGACGCAACTGCGCGATGTTGATCTCGACAACTTGCGCTTCCAGGACTTGGGAACAGCCAACTTCCTGTACGACCTGTGGGACACCAAGGGCTGGGTGGAGTTCAAGCGCGGCAACCTGGATGTGGCGGAGCAGTACATTGTGGCGGCATGGCAGGCCAGCGGAAGTGGCAACATCGGCGAACACCTCGGCGAGATCTATGAGAAGCGTGGCGATCGCGAGAGGGCGATCCATTCCTATGTTCTCGCGCTGGCTGACGATACGCCCAGCGCAGAAGCGCGTGCCCGGCTGACTGCTATGGGAGTGAACCAGGGGCTGGAAGAGATGATCGTCCAAGGCCGCAAGGAGCTGAAACAGATGCGCAGCACCTCCCTTAACCGGTCAGGGAAAGGCACGGCGGAGTTTAATCTGCTGATATCACCGTCAAAAGTCGAGCAGGTAAAGTTCATCAAGGGTGATGACGCCCTCCACGGATTCTCCCCACTCCTGCAGAGTACCGCTACAGGAATGAAGTTCCCACCAACCTCGTCGGCGCATCTTCCACGCCGCGGCGTCGTTAGCTGCGGCAGGACCCAGGCACTTTCACCCGCCAAGAGCAGCTCGACGACGGCAAAGAACGCCACGATGTCTACGACAGACAAACAGCCAAGGGTGGCCGGGCCGTGCACACTAGAACTACGTCCCGCCGACTCGGTGCTAACCTTGGATTAGAATGTTGCCAGCGAGGCGCACCAGGATGGCTGATTTACGATATCCTATTGGCAAATTCGAGTGGATCCCCCCGGAAAATCAAGAGCAGATGGCCAAACGTCGCGTGCACTACACCGAGGTGCTCGCCAAGCTGCCGTCGAACCTGCGCGCTGCTGTCGACGGATTCAGTGAAGAGCAGCTTGACACACCGTATCGGCCCGACGGTTGGACCGTTCGCCAGGTTGTGCATCACGTACCTGAGAGCCACATGAATGCCTACGTACGCTTCAAACTGGCGCTTACGGAAGACAATCCGAGCATCAAGCCCTACGATGAAAAAGAGTGGGCCAAACTCCCGGATGTCGCGATAACCCCCATCGAAGTTTCCTTCCAATTGCTGACAGCACTGCACTCGCGCTGGGTCGATGTGCTGCGACTGATGCAGCCGTCACAGTTTGCTCGCACTCTGCGGCATCCGGAACAGGGAGTTCTCACCCTTGACCAGATGCTGGCCATGTATGCTTGGCACTCCACACACCATACTGCGCATATCACCTCATTAAGTGAGCGTATGGGATGGAATCAAAGGGCTGTACTGGGGTGGACATTTCCCAACAAATGAACTAGTGGGATGAAAGCACTGGCAGCGGCGATGTGTGCATCGTTTTCAAGTGCGGGCCGCAAATCTCGGCAAATGAGACTATTTGCGCTCACTTCACAGGGTACAATGCGTCCAATTCGCGACTCGGAAAGGTTCGATGATCGGGAAACTTTTGCCCTGGTTCAAACGTATCGAGGAATTGAAGACGGGTGTCCGGCCAGGCGAGCGGACATACTGAAGAGTATCGGGGCCAGACAGAATGTTTCGCCAGCGGTTTGGCGGCCCAGGCGAGACA
>CAZDYZ010000281.1:0-2835 GCA_964509525.1 uncultured Acidobacteriaceae bacterium | reverse complement strand
AGAGCGAACACCGGTTGGAGTCGCTGGTCTCGCGTGAGTCAAGCTTCCTGTTCAACAATCTTGTGCTATTGGTCGCCTGCTTTGCGGTGCTATGGGGCACGCTGTTTCCGGTTCTGTCAGAGTGGGTCACCGGATCGAAGGTAACGGTTGGCCCTCCGTTCTTCAATCGGGTGAACGTACCCATTGGATTGTTCCTGGTGCTGCTGACCGGGGTCGGCCCGCTGCTGGCGTGGCGCCAGACCTCGCTCGACCGGTTGCGGCGCAACTTCCTCATTCCGACGTTGCTTGCATTGCTGACCGCAGTTGCACTGATCCTTGGCGGCATGAAGCCATGGGCAGACGCTTCGTATTTCTATTCGCTGATGGCCATCTCTCTGTCGGTGCTGGTAGCCGCAACGGTTGCCGGCGAGTTCTGGCGCGGCGGACGGGTGATCGCGCGACAGACTGGTGCCAATGTTTTCCAGGGAATGGTGACGATGACGCGGCGCAATACCCGCCGCTACGGCGGGTACCTGGTGCACTTTGGCACGGTGCTGGTCATCATCGGCTTTGCCGGCTTGCCCTTCAATCAGGACAAAGAGCAGGAGATGGGCTTTGGGGACAAGATGAAGATTGGTGGCTATACGCTGGTCTGCCAGTCGTACACCCAGGACGACAACCCCAACTATTCCAGCGAGTGGGCTGTTATCGATGTGTACAAGCAGGGCAAGAAAATTGACACCATGTTTCCTGAGCGCCGCTTTTACAAGGCCAGCGAGCAAACTGCGACCATGGTGGCCAACCGGTCTCGCCCCAATGAGGATTTGTATCTGGTGTACACCGGACGCAACCAAGAAACGGGCAGGCCAATTATCAAGGCGCACTTGAATCCGCTGGTGATGTGGCTTTGGATAGGCGTTCATATGATCCTGATCGGAACGTTGATCGCGTTACTGCCCAACATGAAGGTGGCAAAGGTAACGTTGAAACAGAAGGAGCGGGCAAAGATGGAGCAGCCGGGGGTAGTAGGAGTCGGTGGAGACTGACGAAGAGGGGATCCATTCGAATCCGCCACCTTGAGTGTGGGCGCTATGAAGCTAAAGACGATCTATCTGGCACTGTGCGTTCTCGGGACCGTGCTCCCATATTGGCAGTTCGGACCCTGGTTGATGGCAAACGGTCTGAACATGCCTCTGTTTTTCGAGCAACTTTTTGTCAACCGCATCGCTGCTGCTTTCGGCATGGATGTGCTGGTTTCCGCGGTAGCGCTATTAGTCTTCGTGCGCAGCGAACGGACCCGGCTTGGTATGGTAGAGCGGTGGTTACCGCTGCTGGCCGTGCTGATCATAGGGGTCTCTCTTGGCTTGCCATTGTTTCTGTACATGCGTGAACGCAAGCTCAAACAGGAGCAAGAAGGGCTCCTGACGAAGACAGCTACTGCGTAAAACGGCGTATTGGCGGCAGCGACTGCCCAAACAGGCGGTAATGGAAGCTTGAAGGGTAAAACCCGAAATTCGAAACTGCGGGCTCTCCAGCTTTTGCTCATTGCTGCGCTGGCCGTTGGCTTCTTGGGCGCCGATGGCGATGAGCGTTTCAACAAGCTAGGGCACCAGCTGATGTGCATGTGCGGCTGCAACCAGATTTTGCTGGAGTGCAACCACGTCGGCTGCACCTACTCTGACCGCATGCGCAATGAGTTAATGGCCGCCCTGGAGCGCGGTGACAGCAATTCGTTAGTGTTGCAAAGTTTTGTGCAAAAGTACGGCAATACGGCGCTGGCCGCACCTACGACGACGGGCTTCAACCGAGTGGCGTGGATCATGCCGTTTGCGGTCTTCGCGGCAGCGCTGGCGCTGACCATTTGGTTTGTGCGCCTGTGGAAGTCGCGCGCCGTTGATCCGGTTGCGCGCCCTCGAGTCGACCCTGCCAAGCTTGATGAGCTTCGCAAGAAGGCCCGTCAGGAGACTGAGTTTTGATGGACTCAAGAATTGCATTTGCGTTGGCAGGACAAGAGACTGCCTTCTTACTCTTCGGGTGTACGCTGTTTGCTGCATGCCTGTTCGTGTACGTTTTCTACCAGCCAGGCGAAGTTGAAACCGGGGAACGCAAGACCCGCCTCACGTATCTGCTGGAACGCAAGGAGGCGACCTACGAGAACCTGCGCGATCTTAATTTCGAGTTTAAGGCGGGCAAGCTGAGCGAGCAGGATTACGCTATCCAGAGAGCCTCGCTGGAAGACGAAGCGGCCACGATACTAGCGGAGATCGAGTCGATTGAGAAAACGCGCTCTGCGGTTCGGCATGAGACACGACGCGTCGCGGGTCCGCACGGAGACCGGGCATGAGAATGCTGGGCCGCCTGGCGTTGCCGGAGCCGTTTGAATCTGGGCGAAGGAACTGGTTCAGCCCGATTGCTGTTTATGTACTCCTGCTGACCTCTTTTTCAGCGGCACAGAACATTACTGGCACCGTTACCAACGGCACGACGGGCAAACCCTCGGTTGGCGACGAAGTCACGCTACTTTCACTGTCGCAAGGCATGCAGGAAGTAGCCAGCACCCAGAGTGACGCTGGCGGCCACTTCTCATTTGCAGCTCCGCCCGACGCCAATACTCCGCACATGGTGCGCGCTACTCACCAAGGCGTGAGCTACTTTCCAAAAGGCGGGCCGCTGATGCCCGGCAGTACCGCGGCCGAACTGACGGTATACGATGCCGCCAAGAAGCTTGATGGTTTGAGCCAGACTGTCGAGGTTGAGCGTTACCAGAGCGATGGCAAACAGCTGCAGGGAATCGGGCTCTACGCTATTCGCAACCAGTCACAGCCACCGCGAACCCTGGCCGATGATAAACATACA
>CAZDYZ010000280.1:0-22935 GCA_964509525.1 uncultured Acidobacteriaceae bacterium | reverse complement strand
ACCAGCACGGCATCGTGCTGATTGCCGACGAAGTGCAAACCGGATTCGCTCGTACCGGCGCCATGTTCGCCTGCGAACACTTCGGTCTGGAGCCCGACATCCTGGTCACCGCAAAGTCAATGGGAGGGGGGCTGCCTATTGCAGGTGTTACCGGACGCGCCGAGATGATGGAAGCTGTCATCCCAGGCGGCCTGGGCGGGACCTTTGCTGGTAATCCTGTGTCCTGCGCCGCCGCGCTTGCCACCGTCGAAGCAATTGAGCGGCATAATCTCTGCGCCCGTGCCAATCATCTCGGCGAGCATTTCAGGCATCGCGCGGCGGAATGGCAGCGTCGGTGGCCATTAGTCGGCGATGTTCGCGGAATGGGTGGGATGTGCGCCATTGAACTCGTTACGTCCAAGGATCGTCAGCCCGCACCCGGAGAAACCACCAGGATCACCCAATATTGCTACGAGCACGGCGTCGTCGTGATTTCGGCAGGGACATTCGGCAATGT
Source organism: uncultured Acidobacteriaceae bacterium (assembly GCA_964509525.1). Taxonomy (GTDB): domain Bacteria; phylum Acidobacteriota; class Terriglobia; order Terriglobales; family Acidobacteriaceae; genus Bog-257. Next base: position 22,439 of record CAZDYZ010000280.1, on the reverse strand, counting down.
ACTTCGCGTTCTTATGCCGCTTGTGATTACAGACGAACAATTTGACGAAGCTCTGGATGTGCTCGAAGCTGGCATTGCCAAGGCTGTCAGCCTGAAGGCACACAGCGCACAGACCCTCCCCTCCTGAGGAAAGAGAGCGAAAGCTATTACCATCAAGCAAGTCGCCCGGTGCAACATGAAACGAGCCTACCCAGACGATCGTCGCCGCCTGTAATACTGGATCCTGTCACCCTGTACATTTATCGCCAAGAGCCTGGCATCCAGACGACTTAGCTTCAGCACCGTGAAAATCGCTGGAACCCCCGGCCACATTCCTTCGACCTGACACTCCCGAGCGCGGCGCACAGAATGCCAATTATTCGCCCCTCATAGTCACCGATATTTGTGTTCGCTTCAAATCATCGACTGTTCCGAAGCAGAAGACACCCTCCGATGAATGAGAAGACGCCCACAACCGTAGCGGCAGCAGTCCCCGCCCAAAGAACAGGACCGCGGATTCCCTCGTGCGATGCGATGTTGAGAAAATGATGCGTCGCATGTGCCAGGTGCAAGGTGGTAAGTAGGACAGCGACACCGCTCACAAAATTCAGGATTCGCATACTTGTTTCTATCGCCCCATGAGGGAAATCAATGTACTGGCTCTGGACACTTTAGCTGCGATATTTGAAGTCTCGACGCTGGCGCCGTTAACTGAAAACTCTTGCTATCGGTAATGGCGTTGGTGCCGATGTACATCACCTCATCAATGACGACGCGTGATGCAGATGCTGCGCTCCCTAAGCAGGTGTGTGCGAAAGCGCTGTTTCGCCGTGCCGGGAACAAGCGATCGGGCAATCATCTCCACTCGCCCTCGACAATAAAAGGTGCCCAATACCAAGGATGTTTCCATCTGGTAGTAGCAATCATCGAAAGCTGGGCCGCTCTTAAGGCGGCCGCGGGACGCATGCGTTCGTCCCCAAGCATCTTCTGGTAGAAACGGGTCATAAGCTCTGCCGTGGCTGCATCATCCACCTTCCACAGACTTACGACCATGCTGGCCGCGCCGGCGTACATGAAGCCCCGCGTCAGCCCCACTACTCCCTCACCGCCCACCAGTTTGCCCTGGCCCGATTGGCAGGCGCTTAAGACAACCAGTTCCACCGGTAGTCTAAGGTTGAAAATCTCGTTGAGCCGCAGGAACCCATCTACGCCTTGGCCCTTCCGGTCGTACAGTGAAAACACAATTCCTGACAGCTGCGGATGAGCCTGGTCGAGAACCCCGTGGGTTGCAAAGTGCACCATCCGGTAATCGGCCAGTTCGGGGCTCTCTGCGTTGGCCTTGCTGGCGTCGAAGTCGAGCTTGACCAGCGATTGAGCCGGAGTTGTGAGCGCAAGGATATTGTTGGCCTCCTCACGGGTCTTACGCAGGCGCTGGAGACTGGTTCCTCTTGTCACGGACTCCAGCACTGCGGGAAGAGCGCTGGGATGAACTTGGGCTGCACTCTCTCCAGTACGCGAAGCCGACGGGCTCGACAGCCGCTCATCATTCGGATCGAAGACAGGATCGGCCAGAACAGCTACCGCCTTTGCTGGCATTTTGCGACCCGAAACCTCATGTCGCAGAGCGGCGATCGCCGACGCCGATGGTTCAGTGACGACTTGGTGGTCCGCGATGAGCAGCGCAGGCGAAGATTCTGCCAGGTCGGAGTTCGGAGCAGACGGCGCAGGCAGCACCGAAAACGGTACGAGCGCCTGTACTAGCCCGTCGCTGACGATGATGAGGCGGTTTTTCTTTAGCTCGGAAGCCACCGGTCCAAGTAGGATCGCACTTAGCTTTGCCGCCGCTTGCGCGATCCCCTCCGGGTTTGCGATCTGGGGCATCCGCTCATGGAAGTCGCGCGCAGCTTCCTCTATCGTCTCCCGTTTTGGCAGCTCGTACGCATGGAAGGACGTAGGTGCAACCATCCAAAGGTAGCTGCGGTCCGTACCTAACGCATATTCCAGGAGCAGCGTATTCGGGTCCAGCTCGCGCTGGATATCACGCAAGGTGAGCGGCTGAGGCTGAGTCAGGGCCGCGTACGCCGGACTTTTGCTCCGAACCTGTGCCTCAACCTCTTCATAGGCCGAGTTCAGTTCCTCAATCTCGCGATTGAGACGCTCCCGATCAGCACTGTCGACCTCGGAAGACTGTAACTTTCGAAGTTGCAAAGCCTTGGCATTCAGCGACCGCTTGATGGATTCCTCCTGGGCAAGCAGTTGCGGATCCACGCCTTGCCGGATGTGAGCTCGTGACTCCGTAAGCAGGTCCAGGAGGCTGCGGGCTCGCGCTCGCTCGCTGGTTTCAAGCGCCCTCGCATCGTAGCCCTGGCCCTTATGCAACTGATCCAGTTGCATAAGAATCGCTATCTCCAGCTCGTAAGAACTGCCTGCCGCAGCCAGCAAGGAAGCCCGTAGGTCTTCGCTGCCCAGGCGGCGGCGCAAGCTTTCACTCAGGCGAATGGACTCCTCCACGTGGCTCAAAGCAGCTTGCGGATCACCTTGTTTGCGTTCGACTTTGGCGATCACGTACAGGGTCTTCGCCTGTCCTTCGACGCTGTTGATCTGGCGCCAAAGAGCGAGCGCGTGGCGTAGCCGGTCGAGTGCCTGTGGCAGATCGTCAAGCTTTTCGTAGACTGTGCCGAGGTTATGCAGCGCCAGAGCTTGGCTGTCAAGATCGTCGGTCTGACGGGCTATCTCCAAGGAATGTTGCAGTTGATCAAGCGCCTGGCGTGGGTCGCCCAGTTCGCTATCAATCAGCCCTAAGCCCGAGAGCAGGCGCGCCTGCTGGATGCGGTTTCCCAGTTTGTCGGCTAATTGCAGCGCTTGACGGTAATACTCTCGCGCCTCCTCCGGTCTGCCGGAACCTTGTTCAAGAACCGCAAGATTATTGAGGGTTACCGCTCGTCCATCGTCGTCACCGGTTTGCTCGCGGATCTGGAGCGCCTGCCTGTAATAAACTTGAGCCCGGTCACTCATGCCGAGTGCGCGGTAGATCGTACCCAGGTTGTTAAACGTTGTACCCAGTTCAGGCGAATCACCGAGACTTTTAAAAATCGACAGCGTCTGCTCGTAGCAGTCTAGCGCTCTTTGCGGTTCTCCGGTATCGCTGAAGACTAGAGCAAGATTATTAAGAGCGATCGCCTCTCCATGGCGGTCGGAAAGCTCGCGGCGAATCGTCAAAGCCTGGTTCAGAGTATTCTGGGCGTTCTGCTCGTCTCCAAGTGCGTGGTATACCATGCCGAGATTGGAAAGTGTGGCAGCCTCCTGATAGCGGTCTCCGACCTGACGGACCAGGGCCAGCGACTCAAGGTAAAGCGCTTCGGCCTGCTTGGTATCGCCAAAGGTTTGATGAGTTCGTGCCAGATTGTTAAGCGTCGCCGACTGCTGCTGAAGATCATTTCGCGAGCGTGCACTGGCCAGCGATGTCTCGAATGCAGTCAAAGCCTGCGACATCTTTCCCATGGCGGAATACGTCAGGCCAAGGTCATTCAAGACCTTGTTGGTTCCTGCGGGGTCATCGAGCGGGCGGAGAATATCCAGAGCCTGTTGCTCTAGTTCCAGGGCCTTTTTTTGGTCCCCCATGTCGCTGTAAACTTCACCCATTGAGGTCAATACTCCAGCCTTGCCCGCAGGATTGTTTTGGTTCAGAACTAAAGACTGGCTCAAATACTCCAAAGCCTTGTTGCTATTGTGGAGCGCGCTGTAGCTGTCTCCCGCCAGCATCAGAGCTGAAGCCTTGCGCACCGGAACCTGGTCGCCTTCCAGCAGGGCTATCGATCGCAGAGATAGGTCGAGTGACTTCTGGTAGTCGCCGAGGGTCGAGTAAATGCCCGCCATTGCGACGATTGCCGCGGCCTGAGTCGAGCGGTCCCCAATGCTCTCAGCAAGCTTTAGCGCCGCAGCATCGGCTTCCATCGTACCCTTCCAGTCGTGGATCGCGGAAAGCGCTGTACCGAGCATCAAATAGCTGGATGCTTCGCTGGCCGTTTCCTCTATGGAGTGCCAAACAGTTATTGCGGCCTTGTAAGTGTCAATGGTCTGAGACGTTTCCCCCAGCTTCTGTTGCGCACGTCCCAGATGCGAGAGCAACAGTCCTTGGTTGAATCCCTCACCCTGGGATGCCAGGAGGGGCAATGCCTGCTCGTAGTATTCGACCGCCTTCTGCAGGTTTCCCAGCGCTTCTTCGTCCTCGCCTAAACTCAGCAAAAGCCGCGCGATCGCGCGATCATCCTTCTTGTCGGTAAAGAAGGGCAGCGCGTTGAGGTAAGCATCCCGTGCCTGTTTTGTGCGCCCGAGACGATCATTTGCAGTTCCCAAACCCCACCACGCGTAGGCCTCGTTAAACCGATCCGACATGGCCTGGAACAGGGGCAGCGCTTGGGTAAAATACGTGACCGATTTTTCGAATGCCTCTGGCTGATTCCCGATACTGTTCAGTTGCGCGAGACCAAGCAGGGTCTGGGCCTCCCCTTGGCGATTGTTGCTCGCACGAAACAATGGCAGGCTTTGTTCCAAACTGGTGATTGCATTTGGTGTGTCTTTCAACTTCCTATAGATGAAGGCTTGCATCAGCAGAACTTGTGCTTCATTGTCTTTATCGCCCAGAGACTGGAAGATAGCCCGGCTATGCACCGCCTCATCCAGAGCCTTCTGCTCGTCGCCAAGACTGTCGTACAGAAGGGCGGAACTTTTCAAAACTGTGGCTTCATCGCGGCGGTTGCCGGCAGTGCGCGCCACCTTTACAGCCTGAATCAGCAAAGCTCGCGCGTCTTCACTCCGGCGAAGCAAGAACTGTGCAGTGGCCAAGTCGAGTAACGCTTCCACCTGCTTCCCTGAATCCCCAACTTTCTGCCAAATGGACAAGGCCTGCTGGTAAGCCAACACCGCCGATTGCAGTGCTTCTGAGGTCCGTTGGCCCAACAGCCTTGCACCATCCTCCATCAAACTTGCCGCTTGAACCCGTTCATCAGAGGTAGCAGTGGAGGGTTCGGCCTGTGGCTGTGCGGCCAACGCCATCGCCACTAGGCAGATCGTCGTAATACCCCACTTCCTGACCTTCATGGCTATGGCGAAACAATGAGCGCCTTCACGGCTTTTTGAACCATGGGAAGACCCTCGGCCGCGATCGCAATGGCCGTTCGCAATTCAAGCGCCATGTTGCTTATAGTTTTCTGCTCCCAGACTCGTTGTTGCGTTGTTTGGCTCCGGAATTGCTTCATCCACAAAGGAATGATGCTGACTGGCACAGTCGATAGGTTTTGGATAATGTAAGGCCCGGTCTCCTTCCCTGGTCCTTGTAGTGGTTGAGTAGAGGACAAAATAAAGGGTCCGTCTCCTTCTTGCTTTGATAGGCTGGCCAGCAGGAAGCGGGCGCGCAGATAGTCGTAGTTTCCCAGAACTCCGTCCACACCCTCTTCTTCCGACGGCTCAGTGGTAACCGGTACATAGGTGATATTGAGTTGTGACAGCTTGAAATTTGCTTCCAGATTGACATCCTCCAGGTCAAGATAGGTCTTTAGTACTGCGCGAAAGCGATCGCTTTCACTTGCCTCAGGTCTCGCTGCCAGCAGAATGTAGCTGTAAAGTCCGTAACCCTTCTGTTCAGGCCGCCCCTTGACCAGCAGTGCGCGTCTGGCTTCACTGCCCAACCCTCCGCTACTGGAAGCGTCTCGATGTTCCTGTTCTTCACTGACCAGCGCGGTGACCGAACAGGAGCCAGTGGCACCTCTGCCATCGGCAACTTGTACAGAGAGGGTGTAGGTACCTGGCGAAGTCCCGTTAGGGGTCCAGTTCACGGTAGCCTCGGTGCCCTCCCGGCTGAGGTCCATTTGCAGACCATGTTTCGTGACAAAACTGCCTGCCGTCGCCTTCCACAGGTAGCTTACAGTCGACTCCTTCGGCAAGCCGGCCAAGACGGATGCTGTAACCTGCCCGTGCGGTGCCACAACTGGCTGTTCCAGACTGCATACGACTGGCAGTGTGCCACTGGAAGATTGGCCGTCGGAGGGCTCGGTCATACCCGCAGGTGCAACCCACAGAAGTAGAAGCAGGATGAATGTCCGAAGGTCTTGACGACCGAAAGCGTTCATTTTGTTTTTCTACTCCGGTGTTTTTGGTCCCGCCGAATGTGAGACCACATCCACTGCACTACCAACACGACGACTGCGACTGTCAAAGCCACTACCGAAGTAGAAGCTGCGTCCAGTGGCATCTGCTTCAGGTAAAAGAAAATCCACACTGCCAAAGTAAGCAGAAGAATCCATAGTCCTGTCGTCCAGGGAACCTTCAGGACCCCAAAAGATGTAGTCGGCTTGTCGTCGCCCTCAGACTTCACGACCTCTCTTTCGACACCTGGATATGTTCGAGGCTTCGGTTGGGGCATTATAGCCCGGGATATTGAGCGGTAGCTATTTGTTCACATTCCCGGAATCGGAAGTTCGATGGCACGGTGCTAGGCACGGCACGTTCTCTTCACTGCAGCCCACAGTTGCATCCCTCATTGAGGTTGTGGGTTACGTCGTTGTCTACCAGAATGCCAACAGGTGTCAATGCCCGCTTCCAGGCCACGCTAAGCTTTGCCGGTTGATGAACTCGCCCTCAAGCGGGTTCATTATGCCCTTGATCCTAAAGCCGGTATCGAGGTGTGCATGGAATCGCTGTTCCAGCTGCTGTTAGGAGCAGTCGCTTCTGAGGCCCGAGTGCCAAAAAGCAGGAATGGCATTATTGTCGTCGAAGGATCATCAGCACAGAAAACGTCGGTTGACCCCTGCCCGGCCACTGCTAAACTACAAAGGCCGATCCTTCATGAGACGTTGTGCCGTTCTTTTTTGTCTGTGCGCGTTGCCACTCTATTGCCAGAGCAATCGCGGCGAATTGCGTCTACGAGTTACGGACCCGTCGGGCCTCGGGGTGAGAACAAATGTCCAGATCACGAGCGAGGCGAATCAGTATCGAAATACGCTGTCGACCAACGATCAGGGGAATCTGGGAGTGCAGCGTCTGCCTTTTGGCATCTACCAGCTGGAGATCAATCAGCCTGGCTTCGCAGTAGTATCCAAATCTGTCGAAATTCATTCTTCGCTTCCTACTGAATACACAATCCAGCTCAAGCTGCCGTCGGTGGATGTATCAGTAACCGTGAAAGCCCAAGAAACTTTGCTTGATCCCGATCAAGCCGGGTCGGTAAACGAAATTGGCTCGGAGACGATTCAGCATCGGTTGACTTCCCTGCCCGGTCGATCCATTCAGGACTTGGTAAACACTCAGCCGGGCTGGCTTTACGAAGGCAATGCAGTACTGCACCCGCGTGGCTCCGAGTACCAAACACAATTCGTGGTTGACGGGATTCCGCTGACCGACAATCGCTCTCCTAGCTTTGGTCCGGAGATTGGCGCCGACGACGTCGATTCGCTCAGCATCTACAGCGCGGGATTCCCGGCCGAGTACGGCAGAAAGATGGGCGGCGTGGTCGAGGTCAACACCCTGCACGATGCAAAGCCGGGCTTTCACGGACAGGTCGCACTTTCCGGTGGCAGCTACGACACAGCTGGCGCCTTCGCCCAGGGGCAATATATGTGGGGCAAGAATACTCTGGGTTTTAGCGCCTCAGGAGCAGGCACCGACCACTACCTCAACCCCGTCGTACCTGAGAACTTCACAAACAACGGAACTATTGGCGGCTTTTCTCTTAACTACGAGCGGGACCTTACCTCGAATGACCGCTTGAGTTTCATCGTCCGCCACGAACTGTCGCGTTACGCACTTCCCAACGAGCAGGTTCAACAGACGTGGTGTTATCCACCCGGGCTGCTTGAAGGACCACCTTGCCAGCGACAGAATGCCAATAACTTTGAAACGATGGGCATTGCCTCCTACCGGCACATTTTCTCCCCCAATGTAGTTGCTGATTTCCGTGGCATGGTGCGAAACAATTCGAATAACTACTACTCCAACGCCCTTTCGACACCCATCATCCTGTTTCAGCACAATTGGTTCAATGAGGGCTACTTCAAGGGAAGCACTACGATCGACCACGGCCGGCACGAGTGGAAAGTCGGGCTTGAATCGGACAATACCTTTCTCCACGAGAACTTCAGGTATGTGATCACTGACCCTTCACAATTCGCCCCAAACACGGCGTTGACTTTCAGCTTTCCCGGTGCGTTTCCGAGCCAGGGCGTGCGCCCGGATCTGGAGCAATCTGCATTTATTCAGGACCTGATCCGTCTCAATAACTGGACACTGAGCGTAGGCGTGCGATGGGATCATTACCAACTTATCGTCAATGAGCAGGCTGTGGATCCCAGGTTTGCGGTTTCGCGCTATTTCCCTTCCCTGGGCCTGATCGCACATTTTTCCTATGACCGCATCTTTCAGACTCCGTCGTTCGAGAACCTTCTACTTTCAAGCTCGTTTGAGGTTAAGTCCATCAATCCGGATTTTCTGCGCCTGCCGGTTCGGCCTTCGCAAGGAAACTACTATGAAGCAGGTATAGGTAAAGCCTTCGGCGGAAATCTCAGATTGGATGCGAATTACTATCTGCGGAAGGTTAATAACTATGCCGATGACGATCAAATCCAGAATACGACGATCAGCTTTCCGATCTCATTCCGAAAGGCCATCATCTATGGTGCGGAAGCAAAAGTCGAAGTGCCCAATTGGCATGGCCTTTCCGGCTTTGCAAGTTATTCGTACATGGTCGGAAATGCCTGGTTTCCTGTGACCGGCGGACTTTTCCTTGGCTCTGACGTCCAAGCTGCCGAGTCGCAACTGGGCGGGCATTTCCCGGATTCGCAAGACCAGCGCAACACGGTATTTACACGCTGGCGATATCAACTCAGGCCACGCTTATGGGTCGCTGGCGGCATTCAATATGGTAGCGGACTTCCCTTCGAATTCGATGGCAGCCCCCAGACTGTGCTTGAGGAATACGGCCAACAAGTCCTTGACCGCATCAATTTTGCTCGCGGCCGCATCTACCCATCCTTGATCGTCAGCGCCTCGGCCGGCGCCAACATTTACCAGTCTGACCGCATGAACGTTAGCTTCCAGGTCGACGGGATAAACCTTACCAATGTTCTGGACCTCATTGACTTCGGGGGCCTTTTTTCTGGTAACGCTATAGGACCGGCGCGAAGTTTTGCCTTACGCCTTACAACCAACTTCTAGAATCGAAAGTTCCGAAACAGCGATAGGCTTCTGACAGGAAACCCTACTCGCCGATGGCATAGTAGTGACGAAATCATAAGAACAGTCGATAGCCGGTAATCGCCATTGCGTGTTAAATTCCCGTAAAATCTGCGACCGGATCTCTCACACGATAAGAACCATCGTTGCGAACGACAGAACCGCAGCTGAACTTGCCCAAGGCTTCAGACCTTCTCGACAGTAAGAGCCCCGATGGCCCCTTGGCTCGGTGCACTCTCTCAAATGGAGACTCCAGCCCCTATTCTCAGGGCTGGCATCTTTGGTAAGGTGTTTGCCTAAAGCGGTGACAAGGCAGACTTCACATGCCTGTGCCTTGGATAGAATCGTTGATTAAGTATGCTGATCAGATCAGCCTTCGGGAAGCTTGCAGGTAAGAAACTCGTCCAACTCCGCAACAACCAATAAGGTTGTCTGCACAGCGAAGGATCGCACTTTTCTCGATAATCCAGAAGAAGAGCCTTAGCAAGGTTTCGCCCAGGTTTGCCAGCCAAGAGCCAAAGCCGCTCTAAGCCGTTTTGTCCGTGAACGCACCGGCCTCGGCTCTATTTTTGTAGGCTTCCGCGAAAAGCCGCTTTGGACTTATCCGCACACTCTTCGAGTTGCCACGCGACCAAGTTCGGAATCCGGCTTCTAATCTGATTATTCGCCCGCAACTGCAGCGCCAGGGGTCAGTGTCAGATTATTTTTTACCTATAAATCGACAATTTCGGCTGTATTTGTCACAGATTTGTCAACAACCCGTTGACTGCCAGTTTTGTTCGGTAGGTAATGATGACAGGTCGTATGCGAGCAATCAACATCGGACGAAGGGTAATAGAGTTCCTGGTTATGGATGTGATTCTCTGGGCAGCGTGGGCCGAGGGTTGAGGCACCTGTTTCAAGCTTTCGGTTACAGGAAATGTGGCGCTGGCAATGAATGTCTCTGTATTTGCCAGCCGAGCGCCGTCTCCTCAGAGCGGCCGTCGTATTGCCACGCCCTTATCCGACAATGATTGCCCAGCAGCCCCCTTATCAGAAGAAACGAGGATAAAGGAGTATATTGTGAAAAGCTACGTTGCTAGTCTTCAGTCTCTAAACCAGTCTACCATCTTCAGGCTTAACTATAGTGTAAGGCGAATCATGATCGGTGCTGTCGTATGGCTGCTGATCTCCTCCTCTGCGTCGACAGCACAGACGCCGAGTGTGGGATTTCTTCCCAGCCCAATACGAGTGATATCCACAATTCCTTCTAATGGTGACCTCAACCCTTACGGCGTTGCTTTTGTACCGGGTGGATTTCCGGCGGGCGTTCTGAATTCGGGCGATGTGCTGGTCTCGAACTTCAACAACAACCAAAACCTCCAGGGCACAGGTACTACGATCGTCCGCGTTCCACAGCATGGATCGCTCTCGGTTTTCTTTACCGCGGGCACCGGGCAGCAGGGTCTTTCAACCGCATTGGCAGTCCTGCAGGAAGGCTTAGTAATCGTAGGCAGCTTCCCCTCGACTGATGGCACTTGCGGCACCGCGGGCCCCGGATCTCTCCTTGTCATCAACAACCTTGGCCAGCAAGTGCAGACCATTGCCGACAAGAACTTCATAAACGGCCCCTGGGACATGGCCGTCTATGATTTCGGCGGAGGAAAGATTGATGCTTTCATAGCCAACGGTCTGAGCGGCGCGATCACGCGCCTTGACATGACTATTAGCAATGAAATGCTGAAGGTGCAGAGTAAGACTACGATTGCCAGCAACTACCTTTTTCAATGTGACCCGGTTACGTTTGTAGATGCGCCCACCGGGTTGGTCTACGATCCCAAGAAGGATATTCTTTACGTGGCGTCGACCGTCGACAACGCCGTCTTCGCCGTCGACAAGGCCTCGCAGAGAGACGACGATGGCGGAAAAGGGCAGATCATCTACCAAGACGAGACTCACTTACACGGCGCTCTCGCGATGGCTGCGGCCCCCAATGGCGATCTGCTAGTCAGTAACAACGATGCCATCAACGGCGATCCCAACCAGCCGAGCGAGATCGTGGAATTCACAGTAACCGGTCACTTCGTGAAGCAACTCTCGATGGATCCGAATCAGGGCGGATCGTTCGGCTTGAACGTCTTCAGTACCGGGCTAATTTCGCAGTTCGCCGCAGTGGATGATAACCAAAACAACCTCAACATTTGGACGTTACCCACCCACTAAGTGCTAGCCAAATGCTGTATGGGTACCCATCCTGAACCCAGTCGCCTGTTGTGAACCTACACGGCAGGTGACTAGTGTTCTGGATGAGGATTTGTTGGGGATTGTCGTAACAGAGCATGCTCCCAACGGACCGCAGGAATACGGAGCAGGGTTAAACTACGCGCTTAGCGGCCATACTTAGGTCGCCAACAAAGAGAAGAAGTCGATAATTCCATGGATGAATATTCGGATGACTCGAATCAGACTGCACAGGGTTACGTTTGCCCAGATGCAACCAAGGTTCTAGGTGCGCAGGTAGATTTTTCTTCACCAAACACAACTGAAAGTGTGCCTCTCACATCGCCGGCGCGGCAAAACCCTCTCTCAAGTAGCTTGCATAGCGGCGCGCACCTTGTCTGGAGTGAAAGGTACCGAGCGTAGCCTTACGCCGACAGCATCGAACACCGCGTTCGAAATGGCGGAGGGCACAACGGCAGCGGATGGTTCGCCCACACCCCAGGGCTTCTCGCTTGGCCGGTCTACCAGCTCAATGTCTATCTCCGGAATCTGCGGGAACGTCAAGATCGGGTAGCTTGCCCAGTCGAGGCTCGTCACCCGTGAACGGTCGAACTTGACCTCCTCCTTCAAGACGCGGCTGACGGTTTGTGTCACGTTTCCTTCGACCTGATTCCTGACTCCATCGGGATTGATGATCTGCCCACAATCCTGCACGATGGCAAAATGCGTGACACGGATCTCACCGTTATTGCGGTTCACCTCCACGTCGGCAACTGCACCTACATAGGTACGAGCAAGTTCATACTTGACGTAGGTAAGGCCCCGGCCGGTCGCGATCTCACCACTCACTTGCTTCGGCGACGTGCGGCCCCTCCATTGGGCAAAGCGAGCCAGCCGTTGCAATACTTCGACGCCCCGCGGATCCTTCAGGTAACGGAGTCGGAACTCCAGCGGATCGCCACCGACTGCGGCAGCTAGCTCATCCATGAACGATTCGTTACAGAACGTGTTCTGCATGCGCCCCGGCGCGCGAATCCAGGATGGGCGCAGAGGGGTCGCAGCTAAACGGTGCGCTACTGTCCGCACATTGGCGAACGTATAAGGGATTGCTGTGTTTTGGATGACGTTGCCGGGCACCATCCCAGTCTCATGCGGCAGGCCGGCCAGTTCCGCTGCCACCAGCTTGACGTTGCCGGTAGCACCTTCCGGTACATAGAGCTGGGAAAACCAAGCGATGACGTTGCCGTTAGCATCGAGTCCTGCCTGGAGGTCCATCAGGGTCGGTGGCCCTTTCGGATCCCAGCCATGTTCATCTTCCCGCATCCACTGGACGCGTACGGGCCGCCCCACGGCGCGTGCGAGCAAGGCGGCGTCCGCGGCCGCGTCTTCGTGGCCGTTGCGCCCGTAGCAACCAGAGCCCTCGACATAGATAACACGCACGTCAGCGTCCGACATCGAGAGCATGGCAGCGAGCTGCTGGCGAAGATCATGCGTCGCCTGACTCGAGGACCAGCAAGTAAGCTTGTTCTCCTTGATCTGCGCAACACCGCAGGAAGGCCCGATAGAACCGTGAGTGTGGATGGCAAAGTTGTAGGTCGCACTGAGCCGTTTGGCAGCCTGCTTAAGGGTCTCCTCGGCGCTACCAACGTTGCTGGTAACATCGTCCTTGTTGATCTTGGTGGAGCGGACATAGTCCCAGAGCGCACTCTGCTCTGGCAGGCCTTCCCAACTCGACCAATTTGCCTTAAGTTTCTGCGCTGCCTGGATGGCGCCCCACTCGCTCTCCGCCACAACTCCTAGAAAGTTCCCCTGGCGTACAACCTTGACCACGCCAGGAACGTCTTTGACCGAGCTCTCATCGACGCTTAGCAACGTGGCCCCAATGGCTGCCGGGCGGACGACGCGGCCGTGCAGCATGCCGGGCACCCTGAAATCCTGCATGTAGGTGAACTGGCCTGTCATCTTTCCTGGGATGTCGAAGCGAGGAATCGACTGTCCCACGATTTTGTACGTTGCTGCGTCCTTCAGCGGCGCCTGCTTGTCTACTTTCAGAGAGAATGTCTTGCCGCCGATTAGCTCGCCATAGGTGACCTGCTTGCCACCACTGCGGGATCGCACCTTGCCTTGCTCAACGATGAGATCTTCGGTCGGCACACCCAGGCGTTGTGCCGCCTGCTGCAGCAGGGCGCGCCGAGCCGTGGCGGCAGCCTGACGGATCTGTATCCCGCCGTTTTGGATCGAGAGGCTGCCCCATGTTTTACCCTGAGCGGGCGTGAGGGCAGTGTCCCCTTCCACAATCTGGACACTCGTAATCAGCACATCCAGCTCCTCCGCCAGGATTTGGGTTAACGCTGTGCCTATGCCAGTGCCTAGATCAACCTTGCCGGAATAAAGAGTGACATTGCCTCTGGTGTCTACCGCAATGAAGGCGTCCACCTCATCAAGGGCTACAGTCTTGCCAGGAGTTTCCCCTTGGGCAACGGCCGTCTCGAGCAGAGATCGCAGGGAGAAGCTGACGATTAAAATGCCAGTACCCCGTAGAAAGTCGCGGCGACTCGGTTTGGTAAACCGCATAGTTGGTCTCCTCACACGCTTGTGGCGGCGCGCTTGACAGCGAGAACGATGCGCTGATGGGTACCGCAACGGCAGAGATTGGAGGCTAATGCCTGCTTGATCTGCACGTCACTGGGGTTCTTGTTACGAGCCAGAAAGGCGGCTGCCTCCATAATCATGCCGTTAATGCAGTAGCCGCACTGTGCGGCCTGCTCTTCGATGAAAGCTTTCTGGACGGGATGCGGCTTGTCGGGTGTGCCCAGGCCTTCGAGAGTTACGATCTTCTTCTTGCCGACTGCCGACAGCGGAGTCACGCAAGAGCGCACTGACCTGCCATCCAGGTGTACAGCGCAGGCTCCACACTGCCCGAGGCCACAGCCGAAGCGTGGGCCATGTAAACCCAAGTTGTCGCGCAGGGCATAGAGTAGTGGCATGTCCGGGTCATCGACCGTCAGCCGTACTGCCCGACCGTTAACGTATATTCGAATCGATGCAGGCATCCCTAATCCCCCTCTTCGCTTGTGCTGCTGTCTGTCGGCGGCCACGAGCCGCTGCGGCACAGCATTGGCAAATTTACACCTGGTGGGGCGATTCGCAAAAGCTTTCGCCGTGGTGCCCGGGGTTTCAGCGCATGCCACTCTACTGGGTTGAGTGCCGAGCGTCCCGCCGTCGAAGAATGCTTAGACAAGGTCTTTCAGTGTCAAATCCACTTCGCGCTTTTGCCCTTCCGATTGAATGGTTAAATGCAGCGTGGTTCCCGCGGGGTTTGACTTGAATTGCTTCCGGACCGCGGGCAAAGAGAGCTGACTCACTGGGCGACCGTCGATCGCCAGGATCATGTCGCCGGTCTTCAACCCAGAGGTTGCAGCTGGCCCACCGGCGACTATATCCATCACCGCAAAAGTGTCGCCGGACTGATTGAGCCACATGCCGGAGCGGTCAAAAACGTCAGGCTTATCGTAATTCGCGTTGGGCTCAAAGATCAGCTGCTGATGCGGGTAATCGAAGGTAATGTTGAATTGCTTGAGCACTCCCGCGCCGACGTTGCCAGCCACATACTGACTCACAAATGCGCCTTTGTTCTGCAATGACAGTTCTGTAACCGGGTCATGGACTTCCACCTTTTCCAAACGAAGCACTTTAGCGCGTGTCACCAGCGACCTTGCGGCTCCGCCGACTCCCCACCCAGTAACCGCCTGCACCTTAGCGTCATAATGGGCGGCGAGCTTATGCTCTTCTGCAAAAGGCCCGGGGATACTGAGGGAAGAGCGGCTGCCTGTATCAATGTCGAACTTTCCGTGAATCCCGTCGATTTCGCCATCCACCTGCGGAATGTGCTCATTGAATTGGAAAGGCACAACCGTGCCCTGTCCCTGGTAAGCGAACTTGGATGGTTCCGTTAAGGTGATCAGGTGATGTTCGTAGTCCACTCGTACGACAAAGCGCCTGAAGACCTCATAGCCGATCAGCCCATTGACGGAGATGCCCTCCACGGCAGAAAAGGCTTCGAGTGGAAAAACAGCAAAAACCTGGTTGGAGAGACTTGCCTCTCCCACCTCAAGGCTCTGAATCTTGACTAAGCCGACGTCCTCCGATTTTTCGCCAACACCCCGGCCCTGAAGTGCGCCTTCCGATTTCAAGTTCAGTTCCCGCGCCAGCGTCGGAGTAATGATGTTGGCGCCTCCGGTGTCGCAGAGGACACGAAAGGGCCCTTTATTGTTGAGCTTCACCTCTAAATAGATGTGGTTATTAAGGAGCTCAAACGGGACGGTCGTCGAGTTTTTTCCTCCAACGATGGCAAAGTCCGGAGGCGGTGGCCCCGGCATACGGAACTGCGCATCCTGCAGCGGGATGTTGAATTCGACTTTCTCCAAGGCGATGTGTTGATCGTATTGCTTTTCGCCGTTGGTGGAGCGCACGGCAAAAGGCACCTTTACTCCACTTACTGTTCGGTAATCGGAGAAATAGGTAGTGCGAGTTTCGACGTCGCCTTTCTCCACCGTGTGATCAATGAGGTAGCTTGCGGTATCGATCCACAGTTCGAACGGACGACCGCCCCGCGGCGTGATCCGAAAAACATGGAATGCCTTCCCCTGCTCCGGTTGTTGCGTCGAACATTCCATTTGCGCCGGCCAGCGTTGAGGAAACCAGTACGCCAGCGAATTACGGTAGGCTTCATCGGCCGCCTCTCGCCGTGCGTTCTCGGCGCCCTCTACGCGAGGCTCACCAGAGGAATCCTGTGACCAGACCAGTTTTCCATCGAAGCCGTCGGCGCCTGAGGCCGGACCGAGCTGGTACTTCTCAACATACCGTCCTGTGACGTTGTCCGCCCAGGACTCGGCTTGGCCGGACAGACCGCCGGTGGTGAGCTCAGCCTTGGTGTAGGTGCTGTGAATTGCATCCCAGGCATCTCCGCCCATAACCTGCTTTGTCTTGACAAGGGTCTCCTGACCGCACTGTGGTTCTGCTGCCGCCCGCAAGCAGATAAGCAAGCCCAGGCAAAATCCATAAAGAGCTCGGTTGCGCATCGGTCTCCCTCTCATTCTCTCGGTTGTCACCCTTCTTAATTTACGTAGACGGCAGCAAAGAGTTCTAGTCATCAGCAAGGAAGTTGGTTTGCCTGGGATGTTTTACCAGGGCGCAGCAGTGCCGCTGGGGCTGAAGGTTTTTGGGGCAGGCGCGGTTGTTCGATTGGCTGAAGCAGAGCCCGGCACCAGAGGACGATATCCTTTAATGCAAGCAGGCTCTGTGCCCCGAGTCTTGATTTACACTTTTGGCGTGTGTGCCCACACACACCGAGGTAAAACCCATGGCTAAGAAACCAACCGCGGCTAAGGGCCAACCAGCACCTAACGCTGTACCGCACAGAGGTGGTGGTGGCGCACCACCGCCAAAACCACGACGCGCACCGCCTCCACGACCAGCGCGCCCACCAGCCAAGAAGCCCTAGAGACGAATGGGGCGCGGCAACGCCCGCATAGGGGCGTTGCCGCCTTTTCAGTGATGATTGAAACCCAATTGCTAGTCCTCCTCCCTCAGGATTCCAAAAGAATCTGCTGCATCCACAACTCCAGTAGTCAGGGGGACCATGACTTCTCAACTCAATCCACACACCAAATTTCCTATCCATCACCAAGCGAGGCGGCGGCCTTATTTTTTGCGCGTTGATCTTATTTTTGGCGCACTCTGGATCGCGAAGGGTAGTCGTCGATGTGAGGCGCAGCACCCTGTCAGGTCGTGTTTGCATCGATATAGGCGCACATCAGCCCCCTCGCTAAAAAGGAGAAGTCATGCCTCTGGTCCGAATCGATCTTCTTGAAGGTAAGACATCCGAATATCGTGAACAAGTTGGTCAGGTTGTCTACCGGGCGATGTTGTCTGCATTGGGAGTCCCCAAGGACGACCGCTTCCTGATCATCGCCGAGCATCCCAGAACTGGCTTGGAGTTTGACCGGGATTATCTCGGCATTCATCGATCGGACGACTGTATCTTCTTGCAGATCACGCTGAACGCTGGCCGTACCGTTGAGATGAAGCAGCGCTTTTACCAGGCCGTTGCGGACGGGTTGCAAGAAGGCCTTGGACTGCGCCGAGAGGATGTCTTCATCAGTTTGGTCGAAGTGCCAAAGGAAAACTGGTCGTTCGGTAATGGCCAAGCCCAGTACGTAACACCTACGCGCTAACCTCGACGAACGTCGCCGAGAGGCCCGAATGCGGCGTGAAAGCATTAGCTCGCTCCCGCACGGTGCTATCACCCTCAAGTGGACGCAGATGGACAGCGGGACGGAACGAGGGCAGGGGGTACGAGTTGCCGGCGTGTTGGCCGATCGTTCTGCGCGCGGTTGGATCAGCGCTCAGCGAGCAATTTCATCAGGCTGGGCTGTAGTTGAGGTGTGCTCTCCTGCACCCACAGAAAGCGTGATCGGTGATGACGCCAGCGAAGCTGTTTCGATTGTCGCCCCGTGCTCCTCTTTACGCATCGAAGGGAACTTGCCATAGGTCATCCCACGCCACAGCCACTCCATGGGGCCAAAGCGATATCGCTTCAACCACCAGTTGCTAAACACAACCTGTGCCCCATAAAGAATGACCGTGGGCACCAGCCCCATCGCTGGTCCGATGCGTCCATAAAGACCGGTAGTGTAGTGGTAGAAGAACAAGGTACACAGCACCGATTGCATTAAGTAGTCCGTCAATGCCATCCGTCCAACCGCGGCAAATGGGATGAGGATGCGCCGCCAATCCTCATGCATGAAGATAAGCGCTAGTCCCGAAACATAACCGGCGCTCAAAATATGGGATCCAGGCAGCCAGAGAATTCCCGCAAACCAACCCCACAGCGAAACCGTGCCGGGAGGAACAATCGTCATCACGGTTGCCGTGAAAATATTGATGATGAGCCCGACCGGGATGCACCATGCGCACACGCGCTTCAACACCGGTCCGTATTCATCGAGCCGTGGCACGATGCCAGCCCGCCACACCCACATGCCAAGCAGAAATAGCGCCACTGCATAGATCGCGAAGAGAGTGTAGGGCAACTGCTGTTTCCATTCCAGCCAGTTCTGCGCAAGGATCTGCCGCACCGTTCCATGCGCGTAGATATGGATGACCGCGTAGATCTTTTTCATGTCCGGCGGCTTCGGGACCATCCAAGGCCGACGGAAGCGGCTGAAGTATAGGAATAAGAAAGTTGTGCTGGCCAGGATGGGTAGCATAAACAAACCCCCAGCCCACCACAGCAATGTCTTCTGCTGACGTTTGCGAAAGAGCAACAAAATTGCCCCCGAGCACGCATACGTCAGCAGGATGTCTCCCCCCCAAATAAGGATCCCATGGATCAGCCCGAACAGTGCGAGTGCCAGAAGCCGTCGTGGATAGAAGCCCATGAAGCGCGCGCCGCGCGCTTCCGCCCGGCTCATCTGGATGGCAAAGCCCATCCCAAACAGAAATGAAAAAATCGTAATGAATTTTCCTTGGATAAATACATCGACGAAGGCCTGGGCCAGGATGTCGGCACGGCTGTGAAAGAGGACCCGGATATACCCGTAGCATTCGAGGGGCGCGACGAAAGCGCGCATGTTCGCCGCGAGAATTCCGAACAGGGCCATGCCCCGCAGAACATCGATAAAAAGGATGCGCTCAGGAAGGCTAACCGGGCCGACACTTTGGGATTGCAGCTGCATGCGCTACGTGTGCGTCGGTAATGATGACACGAGCAACCGGAGTGGAGTCAATTGTCAATCGGTTTCTGAGAGATGCACAGGGAGCGCCGGCTGCTCAAGCCATGTACGGGCACGGTCAAATCATCCTGACATCGCCTTCGATGCTTGTTTGTTCCGACCCGCCAGGGTCAGTCGTCTAAGACAACCAGCCAGCGCAAGAAGGGCTGGGAGTTGGAGGGCGTGCCAAGATCGCCGACTGCTTTCACAGATTCCGGCAATTCATTGTTGCAGAAGGGACATCTCGACACGCCATCGGCGCCACCAGGAAGCGTTCGACGCCGATCCCGGCTAGGCCGAGGCACAACCGCGAGGTTTGGACAATGTGTCAGAGGGCCAGGATAAGAGGCGGAAGCGGCAGCACTAAAGTTGGGCGTACAACCCGTCACCCTCACGACTGCCGCTATTTACAGGAAGCCAAGGATGAGATATACCATACTGCACAGCAATGGTAGCGCGGGCAACATGAATTACGGGCGATGGAGCCATCTACCGGCAGGGTTTTCGCAGCGTTCCCAGCACACGGAATGTGCCCAGAGTCTAGGTGTGTCTCGGGAAGCTTGTTTTGTGTAGGTCGTCATGAAATCTCGAATGCTCCGAATCGCGGTGAATACCGCCGGCTTCGTGGTTGGCTCTTGCTTGCTCACGGGGACCCTTCACTTCACCAGTCACGCCCAATCCGACCCAGGCCAGGAACGCAAGATCTACTCAGACAACGTCCGGCAGACATATGACTTCCATTTCGGCAAGGACAACATATCTTTGCCCGGTAATGCTGCCATCGAGAGCAACGAGTTCATTCAGCCGGGTGCTTTTCCGAAGGCCGAGTACTGTGGGCATTGCCACGAAGAGGCTTACCATCAGTGGCGTCAGGCGCTGCACTCCAACTCATTCCGCACGCCATTCTACCGGACGAGTGTCAATATTCTAGTGCGCACTAAGGGCATTGAATTCTCTCGCCATTGCGACAGCTGCCACAATCCTATTGTGGTGCTGTCCGGCGGGCTTACCCAGGACTCCAAGGTCAATCGCTCTTTTGATCAGGACGGATTGACTTGCACCACTTGCCATTCCATTCAGCGATTGCAGTCTACTTCCGGTAATGGCGGCTATGTTATGGGAGTTCCCGCGGTGATCGTGGACGAGAAGGGCAACCGCATTCCAGGCCAGGTGCCGTTCCCCGATATTCTGGCGTATCCGGAGCGTCATTCGCAGGCCGTGATGCAGCCGTTCTATCGGACGCCGGAATTCTGTGCCGCCTGCCACAAAGCCAACCTGCCTAGTCCCTTGAACGACTACAAGTTCATTCGCGCTTTTACCGTTTATGACGAGTGGCAGAACTCCAAGTTCTCCAAGCGCAATCCGCTAACGTTTTATTCGGCTGACTTCACCACCTGTCAGGGCTGCCACATGCCTCGCGCAGCGATCAGTCTGCCCGACTATGGCGCAAAAGGCGGATCCTTCGCCTCCCACCGCTGGTTGGCCGGCAACACGGCTGTGCCCTTCTATTATGGCTTTGACGAGCAACTCCAGAAGACGATTGATTTTCTGAAAGCTGGTACCTTTCTCAACGTGGACATCTTCGCGCTGAAAAGAGCCCGCGACGACCGCATGATCGCGCCGCTAGGGTCCGTGCCCTTTCGTCTTGAACCAAACGATGTGGTGGAAGCTTACGTCGTCATCCAGAACAAGAACATTGGTCACTCGTTGATCCCCGAGGTTCGCGATCTCTATGAGGCCTGGGTCGAGGTAACGGTGAAAGACGCGGCTGGAAACGAAATCTACCACAGTGGCTTCCTTAAGCCCGACGGCATGCTGGATACGCGTGCCCACAGCTTCACCAACCGGCCGGTGAATCTCTCTGGGGAGTTTGTGGACAATCACAAGGTCTGGACGATCCATTCTATGGCTTATGACAACTCGATCCAGTCCGGTCGCTCCGCACTCATACGGTATGAATTCCAGACTCCGCTTGAGGTAAAGGGACCGATTAGCATTACGGCCCAGGTAAACTACCGTCACCTGCGACAAAGCTATCTAAACAATGTGTTCGGCCCGGATCATCCCTTATATCCGGTGGTGGAGCTGGCCTCCCGTAGCCGAACGTTGAAGCTGGGCATGAATGAGCCCACTCCCGCCGCCCCCGGCGACAATCCGGACTGGATGCGGTGGAACAATGTCGGCATCGGATTTCTCGACCAGCAGCAATACTCCGACGCAATTCAGGCTTTTGAGCAAGTCGTGAAGCTGCGGCCCGACTACAGCGACGGTTACGTAAATATTGGCCTAACCTATCTCGAATGGGAAAAATATTCGTCGGCAAGGCCTGCTCTGGAGAAAGCGCTGCAGTTGCATCCAAATTACGCCCGGGCGCTCTACTATCTGGCGCTGGTCGAACGTCGCGAAGGACATCCCGAAGCCGAAGTCGTGGACTTGCAGAGGGTAGTGGAACAGTATCCGCAGTCGCGCGATGCGCGCCGCGAGCTCGGCATCGCTTACTATCAGCAGCACCGTTCCGATGATGCCTTGGTGCAGTTTGAAGCCTTGCAAGCCATCGATCCTGACGATCTGGCCGCGCACTACAATCTTGCCATCCTGTATCGTCGCAAGGGCATGAAGGCCAAAGCCGCTGAACAGGCGGCGCTATATGCCACCAAGAGAATTGACCCCGCGGCTCCAACTTATTCACTGGATTTTCTGCGTAAGCATCCCGAGATATCGACCGAGAGTGTGCCCTGGCACATGCACACCGACCTGGAGCCCGGTGCGGCCAGTGGCATTGGTCATCAATAAGCAAGGAGGATTTGTTTTGCAGTGGGATCGCCGGAGGTTTCTTCGTTCGCTGAGCCGCACCGCTGTTGTACTTCCATTCACCGAAATCCTTGCCCTGGCCGCTCCTCTACAACAGCAGGATGTTCCACAGGCGGGGACAAGAAAGAAGATTGGTCCTGTTGAGCGCACCTATGACGCCAAGCCGGCTCCTCCTCCACCGGGTCCCAAGTCGCCGATTGAAGGTACCCCTCTGGGTGTAAGCTTCGTCGATGTTGTCAAGGGTTCGGGGCTCGACGTTGAAACCATATACGGTGGCGTAGGTAAGAATAAGTACCTGTTGGAAACAACGGGTTGCGGTCTCGCCTTCTACGACTACGACAATGATGGCTGGCTGGACGTCTTTCTGGTAAACGGATGGCGGCTAGAGGGATTCGCCAAGGGGCAGGAGCCGCATTGCCATCTGTTCAAGAACAATCGCGACGGCACGTT
>CAZDYZ010000279.1:0-1698 GCA_964509525.1 uncultured Acidobacteriaceae bacterium | reverse complement strand
CGCTGCGGGCGCAGCTTCAGCTCGAACGACGAATCATCGTCGACAGGCACAGCCGAGACGATGCGGTCAGGGTGCTCTTTGTTGGATGGCAAAACCACTATGGGCGATGGTAAAGCGAAGGCGGGGGATGGCGCAATGCGCTGGCTCGGTGCCGTCTGCTGTGCGCCACTCGATAAGCCAGATCAGCCCAGCGGGACAGCGAGCCTTGAGCTTGTCCAATGCCTTTTGATGCTGGGTGCGTTTGCCCGACCAATAGACCGGCACATGTCTTTGACGGCGGGCCCTGCCAATCCTCAGGACCATCGAACACGACAAGGGCAATGAATCCATTTGCGACGAAAAGCATTGCAGCGAGTGCTTTCCCGCGGTCGCCAAAATGTGGGGCGGCTAGGTGGTGCCATCCCCTTATGAAAGCGATGCCCTCAAGCATGCGACTCCGCAATAGTTCTGTTACTTGCAGGAAAGCCTAGCGGTTAAGTTTCTAATTAACGGCCGGCGAAAGACCCAAGAGAAGAGATCCACACACATTTTGGTGGTACGTTAGCAATGGTGTGCATGAGCCTATGGAGAATCGTCTCAAGAGGATCTCGAGGTTTCTGCGTGGGCCTAAGGGGACGAGAGTGCTCTTACTGGAAACCCATCTATCTTCTGGAGGCACGCCATTTACGTGATGATCCGCAGTTACATGCAGTTAACTAGGACAGGCGATGGCCTCTAAGTGTTCTACGATTTCATCGCGCATTAGGGGAGGGAGAACTTAATGCAATGAAGAACCTCGGCATACTTCTCTCCGGGCGCGGATCGAACTTCGAGGCAATTGCCGACAATATCGCTTCGGGTAAGCTCGAAGCGCAGATCGTGGTAGTCATTTCGAACCGGGCTGACGCACCGGGGATCGAGTCGGCGCGGCGCCGCGGGCTCAACGCGCTGGTGATCCCGTCAAAAGGCAAGCGGCGCGAAGAGCACGATCGCGAAGTCGTTGCCGCGCTACGCGAAAATAAGGTCGAGCTGGTCTGTCTGGCGGGGTACATGCGCTTGCTGTCGCCCTGGTTTGTACAACAGTTCCCCAATCATATTCTCAACATTCATCCGGCCCTGCTGCCTGCGTTCCCGGGACTGGAAGCGCAGAAACAGGCTTTTGAGTACGGCGTGAAGGTCTCCGGTTGCACCGTCCACTTTGTGGACGCAGACCTAGACCATGGCGCCATCATCGTGCAGAAGGTCGTGCCGGTGCTCGATACCGACGACGAGCACTCGCTGGCAGCGCGCATTTTGGAACAGGAGCACACGGCGTACACCGAGGGGATCCGGATTGTGCTGGAAGAAAAGTTCACTGTCCAAGGACGCAGAGTAGTGATACAGCCCGCGGCCAAGGAAGAGCCGCCAGAAACGCAGATTCCCAACGACTGATTTGAACGGATCTACGTTTCGTAATGTAAGAGCGAAAACACGTCGTAACCCTTCAGCTTATCGCGCCCTTTGAGGGCATCCAGCTCAACCACGAACCCAAGGCCGCAGATCTTGGCACCGAGCGCACTGGCCATCTCGGCGGTCGCCTTAGCCGTGCCCCCAGTGGCCAGCAGGTCGTCGCAGATGATAACTCGTTGCCCCGGCTGGATAGAATCCTTGTGACACTCGAGCGTATCGTGGCCATACTCCAGCTCGTAC
Source organism: uncultured Acidobacteriaceae bacterium (assembly GCA_964509525.1). GTDB lineage: Bacteria > Acidobacteriota > Terriglobia > Terriglobales > Acidobacteriaceae > Bog-257. The sequence goes on along the minus strand of CAZDYZ010000279.1, from coordinate 30 downwards.
TTCCACTGCAGGACCTCGGCGGGCAGCTTG
>CAZDYZ010000278.1:0-1964 GCA_964509525.1 uncultured Acidobacteriaceae bacterium | reverse complement strand
GCAAAAAGCATTCTGGGCCGCGCAACCTCGAGGAATTTCTAGCAATGCCACAAAAGCTGCAGGATGAATTGATCGCAACGGCCAATGCCGTTTCATTGATGAGACACGACCTCACATCGCTACGCCAGGCCTCGCGCGAGTTTGGTCTCGATCCACGCAAGGTTATCCGCCTGGGCGAATCAGCTTTGCGCAAGGGCAAGAACGGAAGATACAGGGCGAAGGCCGCTGACCGACTGCTTCGACCAATGCTGGTCTTGACGGCTGAGGGACAACGCGAAATAGGAATCCGCGACTCGCGCGTCGCCACGTTGGTAGCGGAACATTGGAACGCAGCACATCGCTATCTGGAAACGGGCGATAAATCCGTACGCCATAAGTTCCGTGGCGAGAGCTTCATCGATGCCAGTGGCAACACGATTTGGCTGATGACCGACCTGGACGAACTGAGCCGCCAGGGCAATGCTGGCAATTTGAGCTTTGAGTCGATCTACCCCAAATGAAGAAGCTGCCACAACGCGACCCCATCAGGGCGCACCGGCGAAAGGTCACTGCCGAGCGATGCGCTGGCGTGGGTGCCAAGTGTGAGCAGTGTGGTGAGACAAGGCCAAAAGCACTGATTCCTGGCAGCATTCCCAAGATCTGCGCGGAATGCCAACGGAAGAAGAAGGGACACAAGACAATGGACAACCATCACTTTGCTGGAAGCGCTAATAACCCGCTTACCGTGCCGGTGCCGACGAACGATCACCGGGCTGAACTGACCGTCGAGCAGGACGGTTGGCCTAGAGAAACCCGCGACAATCCAACCGGCAGCCCGTTGCTGGCAGCAGCCGGATGCATTCGGGGCTTTGTCGATTGGGTCGTTTACTTGATCCAGAAGGGCGTGCTATGGGTCGCGGAGATGCTTGAGGCGCTCAACAAGTTCTTGGTCGATAAACATGGGTCCACTTGGTGGGTGGGCACTCCAGTGGAGCGTTTCGCACCGAAGCAATCGAAGTAATAGCTGTTGGAACCCCAAAGCCCTCTGCTCAATAATGGGGGAGGCGACATGCCTCCTCCTGCCATTCACTCCCTGCCGATTGCAGTTCGCGTGTATCCCCTGCCTGTCGACATGGAGGAGTATGCGCGGTCGGGGAAGCCCTGGGCATGTCCAGAGGCTATGCTGGTCTTCGATACAGAGACCCGCGTTGACGCGCCACAGCGGCTGACATTTGGCAGTTACCGATTCATCGTGGCCGGACAGTGTCTGGAAGAGGGGTTGTTCTACGGGGACGATCTGCCAGGGCGGGATCGGAAGGTCCTCGAAAGATATGTTGCTGACGAGGATCGTCAGGAACTGAAGCTGTTAACCCGTTGCGAATTCGTGGACAAGTTGTACCACTCCATCTACAAGAGCCGAGACCTCCTAGTCGGGTTTAACCTGCCATTCGATTTATCCCGCATCGCATTCGATTACACCGATGCTCGGAACCGTTTCGCTGGAGGGTTCGCTTTAGAATTGTGGTCTTACACAGACGAGGAGGGCCTCGAAAAGCCTGATCCCCACCGTCCAAGAATCGCGATAAAGCACATCGACAGCAAGCGCTCTCTGATGGGGTTAACAGGTCGAAGGAAGACCGACGAAACGGATCGGATACCAGAAGGGTCCGAAAGTGGGAAACCAGAGAAGGGATACATCTTTCGGGGCCACCTTCTGGATCTGCGCACGCTCGCGTTCGCACTCACTGACAGAGCATATACGTTGGAGGGAGCATGCGAAGCGTTCGGCGTCGAGCATGGAAAACAACGGGTTAAGCGACACGGCATCGTCACACCCAAATACATCGACTACAACCGGCGCGACGTTCTGGCCACTGCGGAGCTAGCAGCGAAGCTGCTCGAAGAATACGCCCGACATCCCATAAAGCTGCAGGCAACGAAGGCATACTCACCGGCCTCAATCGGCAAGGCCTATCTGCACGAAA
>CAZDYZ010000277.1:0-9255 GCA_964509525.1 uncultured Acidobacteriaceae bacterium | reverse complement strand
AGGGAAGTGATTTTCTTCTGCTCCATGATGTCCAGCGCCGCAATGGCAAAAATGTCAGGGCCGACCACTTTAGGCGAGTGCGTCATGCATTCGCCTGCGGTGAGATCCAGCACATGCTTGCCATGGCACTCCAGCAAACGCCGCAAGTCGCCATCGCTGATGAGTCCAACAAGTTTCTCTTCCGCTACAACCGTTGTCATGCCCAGGCCCTTGCGTGACATCTCATAGATGACTTCTGTCATCTGGGTCGAGGGACTTACTCTTGGCAGGGCGTCTCCGGTGTGCATGAGCGAGGAGACCCGTACGAAGCTCTTGCCCAATTTGCCACCAGGATGCAGGTTGGCAAAATCTTCTTCACTGAATCCGCGACGCTCGGAAAGCGCGACAGCCATCGCGTCACCGAGGGCGAGCATGGTCGTTGTCGACGCCGTGGGGGCCAGCCCGAGCGAACACGCTTCCTGAGCAACCGAACAGTCCAAAGCCACGTCGGCGGCTTGTGCCAGCGTTGAGCGGTTGTGTGGCGCTAGCGGAGACGAGTGGAGATCATCACACGTTAGCGTGATTAGCGGCACTCCCAGCCGTTTCACAGTTGCCACCAAACGCAGAATTTCGTCGGTCTCGCCGCTAGCCGAGAGCGCGAGAGCGACGTCACCGCGAACGACCATTCCGAGATCGCCGTGCAGCGCTTCTGCAGGATGGAGAAACAAGGCAGGACTACCGGTAGAGGTCAAGGTAGCGGCAATCTTGCGCGCGATAAGTCCACTCTTACCCATGCCCGTGACAATCACCCGCCCGGTACAGCTGTGGAGGAGTTCAACCGCCCGCTCGAAGTCAGCTGTCATGGGGCCGGCAAGACGGTCGGCGAGAGCGCGCAGGGCGTCGGCCTCGATGCGCACCACGTTCTCCGCGATGTTTTTCGTCATGAGTTGGGCGCCGGATTTGCCGCGCATAGGTGTCATTGGGTCGCCGGCCGCGGCATGAGTCCGTGTGAATTGAAGACGAGCACTTGCTCATCATTCTCACCGCCATTTAACGGGACATTCTTGCCATTAAACGAGATCTCAACTTCGCCAGCGTTGCCGGTCCAAAACACTACCTTACTTGAAGCGTGAATGGTTCTTACATCGCTAGGATTCATTACCCCGCTAAGCAGGACCTTGCCATCAGACTTGATCTCAACGCGCGCCCGATCTTTGGCCCGCACTGTAACTTCGAACGGCGAAGCGCCGTCAGAACCAACCGCGGCACTTGATGCAGGTGGTGCTGATGCCCCGGAGCTGGCGGGGCGGAGCGCACCATTGGCAGTTTCGACCGCGCGAACCGCAGCATTCGTTTCGCCAGCCGAGCCGGCGAGCGATGGGGCACTGCTGGCAGTTCTTGGGTACGATTCCGTGGCGGTAGGTCTCGCTTGCACCAACGGTGAACTTCCACCTGAAGCAGAGTTAGGTATTTTACTGGGCGAACTGGGCTGTGGTGCGACCACGCCCTGCGCCTGGGGTAGGCGCAGACGCTCCCTTTGTCGTTGCCGGTATAGGTGCCAGGCGCCGGCGGCGCCCAGGATGACCACCAGAAGAACGAGAACCGGAATCACAGGAAAACCGCTCCCATGAGTCGCCCCGGTAATGCCGCGTCCAGCGGCATCACTGCGAAGGGAAGAGCCTTGTTCGTCACCATGTGCCCGATTGACGGCACTCAGATATTCAGCAACCGCTTTCTCTTCATCGACGCCGATGTACCTGGCATAAGCGCGGACATAGCCTTTATTGAAAATGCCGCCAGGAAGAAGATCGAACTGTTCGTCTTCAAGAGCGCGAAGCAACCGCGTCCCAATCTTGGTACCGGCAGCAATGTCGTCGAGCGTGATGCCACGCATCTCGCGCTCCCGCCGCAGGCGCTCGCCAAATGCACCTACATCACTCCCGGTCTGTTCAAATGACCTTCTCACTTAGGGTTAGCTCGGATTCTTGTCGAATCATATGAAGTAGTGCTGACAGTGTCAAACCGTCCTGAGAGTGGGTGTCGGACTGAGGCAGAGGCTTTGCGTTCACGCACAATCTGTAGCCGAATTCGTGGTCGTCCACGTTGAAGCTGCCGATAGGAACTGCCCTGATTTTCTGGTAAAATACCCCAACTCTTGGAAGCCTCCGGCCCGTCCGCGGTTGGGGAGTAGTGGCGGTCGGGGTTCTGTTTCCGCTTTGTGTATATCAGCTGATGACACCCGCATCCGGTTCTGGCCTGCCACTCCCAACCACGGGCAAAGACCGCCAATCCTACGAACTGAAGATCTTTCACGACGTTGCCAAGGCACTGACGTCGTCGCTTGATCTTGACACTATTCTCCAAACCATCATGGAGAAAATGGCCGCCTACTTTGAGCCGGCCACCTGGTCCCTGCTGATGCTCGATGAGAACAGTGAGGAGCCATACTACGCAGCCGCCGTTGGCAAGGATTGCAAGAGCATCAATGCTCTGACGTTGAATACTGGTGAAACTCTGGCGCAATGGGTTATTGAGCATGGCGAGTCGATTGTCATCTCTGACGTCAGCCGTGACCCGCGCATCCTGCGGACCGGTAACGATGGTTTCGTCGCCGATGGATGTTCCGTGGTATGCATGCCGGTCCGGACCAGCGGAAAGTTGTTAGGCATCATCCAGCTGATGAACGTTGACATGCAGGTTTATAGCCGCAACGAGATGCTGCTGCAGGCGCTCGCTGATTATGCGGCAATCGCCATCGAGAACGCCCGCGCGGTTCACCGCATCCAGGAACTCAGTATTACCGACGATTGCACTGGCTTGTACAACGCACGTCATCTGTATACCGTGCTTTCCGAGGAGGTCCACCGCTCTGAACGGTTCGGGTATGAGTTCAGTCTTTTGTTTCTCGATCTTGACCACTTTAAACAGGTAAACGATGAATATGGCCACTTGGTTGGTAGCAAACTGCTGGGGCAAGTAGGACAGTCGCTGCGCGACCACTTGCGTTTGGTAGACGCTGCTTTTCGTTACGGGGGCGATGAATTTGCCATTCTCCTGCCGCAGACTTCCAAAGAAGCAGCCCTGTTTGTGGCAAGACGACTCATGGCGTTCTTTCACACCCACCACTGGCTCCCAGGCGAAGCTCCCCGTGTATCGCTGCTGGCCAGCGTGGGGATCGCATGCTATCCGGGGGACGCGACCACGCCGCAGGCGATTGTGCAGCGTGCCGATGAAGTGATGTATCTGGTAAAACAGGCCGGGCGCGACAACATCGGCGTGGCTGGAGTGGGGATCGTAGGATTAGAAGAAGAGACTTAGCCCTGGAGATCCCAAACGGGCATAGGCTAATCGACACTGTGCGAGCAGGTGCACAGTGGGACGAAAAATGTGCAAGGGCGCATCATTTGAGGTGAAGGGTAATGAGGGTCTCCCGACCTTCCGTTTCAAGAGCTCTCTCCTCCGTTCGCGAAAATCCTCAGCGGCGAAGGTCACAAGATGTTCACCCCGGGACAACTGAAATTTTGGGAGAGCGAGATTTTATCGAGTCGAAGTTTGCCCATTTGCCGCTGCCGCCTGCCATGAGTTGGGATTTGGTGGCGCAGCTGGATTCACGCCGAAGTCCCATACATAGAGGTTCATCTCATCGGTTCCAAGCATCTCGACAACGGCGTACTCGCCCGAGGCAAGATCTCCTGCTGGAGTGACCTTGATCCACTCACCGATGCCGAGGCTCTCAACTTTGGCCGGGACAACAACGCTTCTCTCGCTCATCTTGCCGCTTGCGCTGATCTTGAGGCTACCCAAGACGCGCATGCCATTCTTCAGTTCAGCGCGCACAATCCGGAACCGATCGCCCAGCGGGACATCGTTCAGCGGACCCTCGTCAATATCGACATAGATTGTCGGCCGCGCAACGTGGGATTGAATTTGCGCGTGCAGGCCCTGGATCTGCAAAGTTTGCTGAGAACCAGCCATTGGGTTGATCGCGGCACGTATTGCATTCTTGCCGCTACCCTTCTTCACTTCACTGCCATTCTGTAAAATCTCTGCCAGTTCGGGCTTGCCTTGGCGTTGGTCGAGCAGGAACACTCCACCACTTCCGGGCAGGCGGAGGCCAGCGGAGACTTCAGGTGAATTGGCTTCTTCCTTCTCGCGTTCCTGCTGCTCCTCGGGCGTCTCGACCAGCGTGGTCGCCAGCTTGCCGGAACTGAGGTCGGCTTCGTACTTCTTGGTGGCTTCCCAGTCGACGAGCGAACTGGGGATGTCTTCCCACTCATAACGCTCGGCGCTGAGATAGTGCACGCGCTCCCCCTGTACCTCGTATTTCACGACTGCCTGATAAGAACCGTCTTTGAGAATGATCCGCTTGGTCCTTTGTTGAGCCTGCAGGCTCACAGGATGCAACACCATAAAGGGAGATATTGCCAGCAAGATCAGGTAGGTGAGCGCCTTGAGGGATGAGCTGCGCATTGCTACCAGTTTAGACCAGGCAGCGGGGGAAGACTCGAATCTCAGGTGCCGACTCTGTGTGACGCTAGTCACAGTTGGAGCAGGGTCGAAGGATCACAATAGAAAACGGCATTGTCTTGTTGATTCATGTGACGCAGATCGCAATGTTCTGCGCTCGACACTAATACTGAGGGCATTCGCATGGATAGCGCAATTTTGATCCACCGTCTGCAATTCGCGTTTACGGTGACCTATCACTATCTGTTTCCGCAGTTGACGATGGGATTAGCACTGCTGATTGTCATTCTGAAAAGCCTTGCGCTTAGAACCAACGACGATCTTTACGACAAGGCCGCTCGTTTCTGGGCGAAGATCTTCGGAATAAACTTTGTAATTGGAGTGGTAACTGGAATCCCGATGGAATTCCAGTTCGGCACCAACTGGTCGCACTTCTCCCGCTTTGCCGGTGGCGTAATCGGCCAGACGCTGGCTATGGAAGGCTGTTTTGCCTTCTTCCTGGAATCGACATTCCTCGGACTATTCCTCTACGGTGAGAGACGGCTAAGCAGGGGAATGCACTGGTTTGCTGCCTTGATGGTCTTCCTGGGTTCCTGGCTCTCTGGTTATTTCATCGTAGCTACCGATGCCTGGATGCAGCACCCGGTCGGCTATGAACGTATCGGTGACGGCTCCTTCCAGCTGACCAGCTTCTGGCAACTCGTACTGAATCCGTGGGCGTGGCTGCAGTACGCCCACAATATGTGCGGCGCGGTGATCACCGGCGCATTTGTTATGAGCGCGGTGGGTGCGTTTTACCTGCTCAGCCAGAAACATATTGAGCAGGGCCGCATTTTCGTGCGCCTGGGCGTAATCGTCGGCCTAATCTTCAGCGTTTTGCAGGCCTATCCTTGGGGCGACGCTCAGGCCCGCATGGTGGCGTACAAGCAACCGGTCACGCTAGCCGCGATGGAAGCGCTGTTCAACACTCAGCCCGGAGCTCCGTTGGCGATTCTGGGCCAGCCCAATGTCCCTCAGCAAAAACTTGATAATCCGCTGATTATTCCCAATATGTTGAGCTTCTTAACCTGGCGCAGCTTTGGCGCCGAAGTGCATGGGCTCAGCTCCTTTCCACAAGACCAGTGGCCGGATAACATCCCGCTGCTCTATTACAGTTACCACATCATGGTCGGCCTGGGCACCATCTTCATCGCGATCTCTGCGATTGCGGCGTTACTACTATGGCGTAACAAGCTTTACGATGCCCGTTGGATGCTTTGGATCCTGTTACTGCTGGCGCCTTTCCCCTACATCGCAAATACAGCGGGCTGGATGACAGCCGAACTGGGCCGCCAGCCCTGGCTGATCCACGGCTTGCTCCGTACGGCGGATGGTTACTCAAAGATGGTCTCCGAGGGCAATGGCTGGTTCAGCTTCCTCGGCTTCCTGGGGATGTATAGCTTGCTCTCCATGCTGTTTTTGCTCCTTGTGCTGCGCCAGATCCAGCACGGACCTGAACCTGAGCAAGAAAACATCAAGGGTCTTCGGGTTACCCCTGCGGAGGTGCGATAGCCATGGCAACTGTTTGGTTCATGATCGTGGCAGTAATGGTCACGGTGTACGTATTGCTGGACGGCTTTGATCTCGGAGCCGGCTCCGTCCACCTCTTTATTGCCAGCAATGAGCAGCAGCGCAAAACCATCCTGCGTGCCATCGGCCCTGTGTGGGATGGCAACGAAGTCTGGCTGCTTGCCGCCGGGGGAACCTTGTATTTTGCGTTTCCCCTCCTCTATGCCTCGAGCTTCAGCGGTTTTTACCTGCCGCTGATGATGGTCTTGTGGCTGCTTATGCTGCGTGCTATTGGTATCGAGTTCCGCACTCATATCCAGGACAAGCTGTGGCAGGGTTTCTTCGATGCTGTCTTCGGGCTGGCGAGCATCCTGCTGGCTATCTTCTTCGGTGCTGCGCTGGGGAACGTCGTACGCGGTGTTCCACTCAACGCTGACGGTTACTTCTTCGAACCCTTATGGACCAACTGGCGAGTGGGCATGCACAACGGCATCCTTGACTGGTATACCGTCATCTGTGGTGTCGTTGCACTGGTGACGCTCGTGATTCACGGCTCACTTTATTTGGCTAACAAGACGGAAGGCGAGCTGAACAGCCGCGCGCGCAAAGTCGCTTCAACCTTGTGGCCGGTGCAGGCGCTGCTCACCATCCTTAGCCTGGTAGCGACGGTGTACGTCGTGCCGCACGTGCTGGACAACTACAGCAGGTGGCCCATCGGATACCTGGTGCCGGCAATCGTGATCGGCAGTTTGGGGTACCTCTTCTACGCCCATTCGAGAGGGAACGAAAAGGGAGCATTCCTGGCGTCCTGCGCCTACATCGTCGCCATGCTAGTTGGAGCTGCATTCGCGCTTTATCCCAACGTGCTGCCCGCCAGCACCGGACAGCAATACAGCCTCACGATATTTAATACGGCGGCTGGCTCGCACGGACTGGCTGTCGGCTTTGTGTGGTGGATACTCGGAATGATTCTCGCCGTCGGTTACTTCGTCTTCATCTATCGTATGTTCCGGGGCAAGGTGAAGCTGGAAGGCGACGAGCATGGATATTGACAGCACGATAACAAAGAAACCATTCTCTTGCGGAGGCTTCCCAGCTCAGTTAGGTTACAGGGTATGCTGTAACCGGGACTCCTCAAACGGAGGAAGTTTTTGAGAGTCATGTTCTAGAATTGTTAGGGAATAGGGGTGCATTCCTGTTCTCCTTTTCTGTTCTCAATTCTCATGCCATTCACCAATACGATTCGCGCTACCGGTCGTGGCGGCCGCTCTCCATTTCTTGTTTTCCTGCTCTTTCTGCTGGTGCCTTGGTCTTCGGCTGTGCTCGCAGACGGACCGCGCATCTCCAAAGTTGAGCCGCCCAATTGGTGGACGGGCTTCCAGCCGGCCGTCATGATTCTGCTTTACGGTGAAAACTTGGCGGGTGCTGACATATCAGTCGAATACCCCGGTGCCTCTGTGGATAAGGTTCAAACTCAATCCGACGGCAAGCATGCATTCGTTTGGCTGAGCTTTGGGCCGACAACCCCTCCCGGCGACCTGACCATCCGCGCGAAGACAGCTTCGGGTGAAACCTACGCGACTCTGCCATTGTTGCCGCGGTTATCTCCACAGGGGAGGTTTCAGGGAATCACGCGCGACGATGTCATCTATCTGATCATGCCTGACCGTTTTGCCGATGGCGATCCTGGCAACAATCAGCCGAGGGGCGCCGCGGCCGGTACCTATGACCGCAGCCAGGCCAAGACTTATCACGGTGGCGATTTGAAGGGCATTCAGCAGCACCTGCCATACCTGAAGGAACTTGGCGTGACGGCTTTATGGCTCACGCCGCTGTACGACAACGACAACTCCACCTCCGACTATCACGGTTACGGCGCGGTGGACCAATACGCGGTCGAGGACCATTTCGGCACTCTGAAGGATTATCAGGAGTTGATCGCTGCTGCGCATCAACTTGGCCTGAAGGTCCTGCTCGACATGGTTCCGAACCACGTCGGGCCGAAGCATCCATGGGCCACTTCACAGCCTGCGCCAAACTGGCTGCACGGCACAACCGAGCATCACCTCGACACCGACTATTACTACCCGCCGATCACCGACCCTCATGCCGTGAAGGCGAATTATGTCAGCGCGCTTGAGGGATGGTTTGCCAATGTCTTGCCTGACCTGGCACAGGAGAATCCTTTGGTTGCCCAGTATCTGCTCCAGAACGCCCTGTGGTGGGCAGAAAGTGGCGGAGTCGATGGCTTCCGCATCGACACCTTCCCCTATGTCCCGCGGGACTTTTGGGCGTACTACCACAACGGCCTGTTCTCGGTGTATCCGCAATTTTTTACGGTTGGCGAAGTGTACAACGTCGATCCTACGGTGACTTCTTATTGGGCCGGAGGCCAGAAGGGCTTCGATGGCGTTGACACTCGCCTGACCACACCATTCGATTTTCCGATGAATTCCGCCATTCGCGAGACGATTGCTCACGGGGCTTCAGCCAAGAAAATTGTTGACGTACTGCGACAGGACCGGCTTTATCCGCATCCTGACCTGCTGGTCACCTTCATCGGCAACCACGACATGAAGCGTTTCCTGACCGACGCCAATGTTTCAGTCGAAAAACTGAAACTGGCATTTTCGTTGCTCTTGACTCTTCGCGGGATTCCCCAGCTTTATTACGGGGATGAGATCGGCATGACTGGCGGTGACGACCCGGACAACCGGCACGACTTTCCCGGCGGATTTCCCGGCGACCGGTACAACGCCTTCACGCAAGCTGGGCGCACTCCGGAAGAGGAGAACATTTATGCTCACGTGCAAGCCTTGTTGAAGCTGCGTCGAGAACACCCCGCGCTGCGACGAGGGGTGCAAAAGCACGTAGCGGTTGCAGACAAGTACTATGCGTTCACGCGCGAGGGCGAGGGCGAGCGCCTGCTGGTCGTGTTTAACAACGGTGATGCGGAGAGCATAACCTTTGATCTCAACGGCACCTCGATCGCCGATGCGAAGACTGTCATTCCCATCTTTTCTGCCTCGCCGGCGCAACTCCAGGACAACCTATTGCGTCTGCAACTTGCACACAACAGTCTGGCGATCTATCAGGTGCAGTGACGAGAGCGCTGCTTACTTGGTTCGGGCGAGTGACTCAGCCCTGCGGATGGCCTCCTCGTGGCGGTCATAGGCTGCGAGGGCCAAGCGCGCGCCTTCGCGGGCCATGCTGGTGCTCATTTTTCTCTCGGCTGCGGCGAAAGCGTCTTCCGCATCCTCA
>CAZDYZ010000276.1:0-2176 GCA_964509525.1 uncultured Acidobacteriaceae bacterium | reverse complement strand
TTGTCCGGGTAGCCGATCTTGTTGCGGATGGCGTGCAGCTTGTTTAACGCCTGCTGCTTGGTCTTCGGGCTCATCCAGTCGAGCTGCTGAATGCGTTGGCCCATGGCGTCTTCGATTTGCTGCGTCATGGCAACGGTGGCTGCTTTCAACTCCGGCGGAAAGGTCTTGCGGACGTACTCCTGTCCCAGAGCTTCTCCTAGCTCGTCGTCCACATACTGCACGCAACGTTTCCAGCGCGGCTGCAATTCCTTGGCTCCCCGCAGATACTTGCGATAGAACTCGAAGTTCTCATTGACGAAAGCCGAGGATAGATAAGGAGCACGGGAGTTTGCCAGGTGGTAGCGCAAGTAACTCTTCCAGCCGGTCATAGCAGTGGTGGCCAATTGCGAGTTGAGCTCTTTGAAGAACCTGGGTTCATCTACATTCAGGGTTTCGAAGGGCGGTACCCGGCTGGTGCTGAAGTATGCGTTCCAGTCGAAATTCGGTGCCAGGGAGTTGAGATCGGCCGCCTTCATGATGTGTTTGGTCTTGTAGGGATCACGGCGCTCCACCCGGGTCAGCGAAGCTTTCGCCAGGGCGGTCTCAATGCGCATCACCGTCTCCGCCTCTTTCTTCGCCGTGGAAGGTGGATCGCCGAGAAGCTCGAAAACCTTCTGCACGTGCTCCAGATAACGTGTTCGGATCTCCTTCGACTTAGCGTCGTCCTTGGTGTAGTAGTCGCGATCGGGAAGTCCGAGACCACCCTGGCCCACGGCAACGATCATGGCATCCGAGTTGTCGGGGTCCTGTTCGGCTCCAGAGCGGAACATGGTTGAGTCCCCGACGAGGTGCATGCCAGCAACCAAGGGAGCAATCTCACGAGGGCTCTTCAGCGCCTCGATCTGGTCGAGTTCCGGCTGCAACGGCCTGGCACCGAGCTTCTCAATGGCAGCCTCATCCATGCACGCAGCGTAGTAGTCACCGATCTTCTGGGTGACGGCATCGCGATCCTTCGATATGGAGGCCTGTTCGAGAATGCCACGCAGGTAAACGAGGTTGTCCTGATAAAGTTTTCCGTAAACGCTCCACGAGACCTGGTCGGGAGGAATGGGGTTTTTCTTCTGCCAGCCGCCACAGGAGTAGGTGTAGAAGTCGACACAGGGATCGGCCGTGCGATCCATGGCAGTGAGGTCAAGACTGGGCGTGTAGGGCAGGGTCGGTTCGACCAGCACTGTGCCCGGAACCGAGCCCGGAGCCGGCAACTGCTGGGCGAATACCTGCGTGGGAATGAAGCAGAGCAACAAGGCAAGCATCTTGAAGTTCACGAAGGTCCTCCTACAAGAACGGGAAGTAGAGGATGCGGGCAGTTAACCCATAAGGGGGAGCTGTGCCTTGGCAGCATCGTTCATACCACGCAATGTATGCCCTCCCCCGACCTTGCGCTTCCCCGACAAAAGACGCCGGTAGCAAACAGCAGGCGGGTGTGGTCCCCAGCAGGATCGTAGGGATGTTTGTTGCCGGGGCGAATCATCCAGCTAGAGCCGTGCCCACCAAAGTACACTCGCGTAGTGCTAGGACTCTTCTACTGCTGCTTGGTTACCGGCTTTCTCATTTTGTTTTGTGGGTGCGGTGCCACATTCCCCGATTCGTCCCCGGTGAGCTCATTCACCAGAGCGTCGGCGTGATAAATGTTCCGTAGCGACTCCACGATTGCCCGCGTGTCGACTTCGATGGCACGACCGGTCTGGCCGTTGTACTCGAAGTTCCAGGGCAGCGATTCGATGTTGCCATCGAAGATGATGCCCACAACCTCACCGTTCTTGTTGATCACCGGACTGCCGGAGTTCCCCCCAATAATGTCGGCCGTGGATACGGTGTTGAACGGTGTCTTGAGATTGATGGCGCCCTTGTATTTCACCCAGCTCTCCGGCAACTGAAACGGAGGCTTGTTGTTGTGCTCGGCGGCGTGTTCGTAGGCGGCGCCGATGGCGGTGAACCAGGGAATGTTCTTGCCCTTCACCGTGTATCCTTCGATAGCGCCGTAACTCAGACGGAGCGTGAAGGTCGCGTCGGGCGGGAAGTCGAATCCGGACCTGGCGAACAGCGCCTTGCCGATCTCAGCGCCGCTGCGGCGCAGCGCCGATTGGACTTCATCTTCATCGCGCTGATGCAGGGCACTGGCCGTGGGTTCGATCTC
>CAZDYZ010000275.1:0-2166 GCA_964509525.1 uncultured Acidobacteriaceae bacterium | reverse complement strand
CGGCAGACCATGTGCCTTCTCCGGATGCAGCAGGGCCTTCATGACACCGCAGTCGGTATGGCCACAGATGATGACCAGCGGCACCTTCAGCACGAGCATGGCGTACTCGACCCCCGCCGAAACACCACCCACGAAATCGCCGTAATGTGGGACGAGATTTCCAGGGTTGCGCTCGGTAAAGATCTCGCCTGGGCCGGTCTGCGTGAACAGGTTGGGCATCACGCGCGAATCTTCACAGGTAATAAAAAAAGCGAGGGGGTCCTGGCCGCGCTTCAGGCGCTCGAACAGGGCACGCTGGGCGGGATATACCTCGGTCTGGAAGGTCGCGGCCCCTTTCATGATTCTTGCCAAAGCTTCGTGACTTTTTAACACCGGCTTCATCATCCGATAGAACGATCACGAAAGCGTCTGCCTCGTGACGAAATAAACAGTCTACTGGTTCAAGCGTCATTGTCTATAGGTGTTTACGGCTCGTACCACAACATCCATGGCGGTTGAATAGAATCACAAGAGAGCGGAGCCAGAATTCCGCTCAGGAGGACTTCTGGTTGTTCCCGTTCGCGTCACGGAAGGCTTTTCCAGTGAAATTCAACTCTCGGAAGACAAAATCCAAAGTCATCAATACCCGTCTCGCCGTCACGCTTGGTTGAAGACCCAGGTGAAGCATGCGCATTGGAAGGTGAAGGGCATCCAATTCTTCCAACTGAATGAACTGCTTGACTCCATCGCCACCCGCCTTGGGGACCGGTCCGACCTGATCACCGAGCGATGCACGCAGCTCGGGGGCGGTAGCCAAGGGCATCGCCCGCCAGGCAGCGGGCGCCAGCAAACTAGGCGGCCAGGCCACGGCCGATGTGTTCACCGAAATCACGCGTGCGGCTGACAAGGACCTTTGGTTTCTGTAAGCGCGTCTGCAAGCGTAAGGTGTCACAACCTATGTTCGAGCGAGGACAAGTAGCCCTCGTTTTTTCATTGTTTTGTCGCAGTGGCCCGCGAAAACGCATCTGCTCTTCCCTGCTAGACTGAATGCTTATGTCTGACGCGACCAACTCGCTGTCGAAAGCTTCCTCCGCCTACCTGCGTTCTGCGATGCACCAGCCGATCCAGTGGCACGAGTGGGGCGATGAGGCTTTTGCCAAGGCGCAGCGTGAGAACAAGCCGATCCTGCTGGACATCGGTGCGGTGTGGTGCCACTGGTGCCACGTCATGGACCGCGAATCCTACGAGAGTACTGAGACAGCGGACATCATCAACCGGCAGTTCATTGCCGTGAAAGTTGACCGTGACGAGCGGCCCGACGTAGACAGCCGTTACCAACTTGCCGTTTCAGCGATCGGGGGCACTGGCGGGTGGCCGCTTACTGTCTTCCTCACGTCGGATGGCCGACCATTCTACGGTGGCACCTATTTCCCGCCCGACGATCGCTGGGGACGGCCCAGCTTTAAGAAGATCCTGCTGGCAATTGCCGACGCCTACCGCGAGCGGCACGATGAAGTCCTTAGGTCTGCCGACGAAACAATGAACATGCTTGCCAACGTGGAGCGCTTCGCCGGAAGGCAGGCGGAGTTTTCTCCACGCATCGTAAGCGTGATGGTGCACTCGGCGCTGCCAATCTTCGATGAGAAAAATGGCGGTTTCGGCAGCGCGCCCAAGTTTCCGCATCCGGCCGCACTGGATCTGCTGTTGGACTGGTATGTGCGCACTGGCGAGGAACGTGTGGCCACGGTCATCACAACCACTCTCACCCGGATGGCACAAGGAGGGGTGTACGACCAACTCGCCGGAGGTTTCCATCGCTATTCTGTGGACGAGCGTTGGATGGTTCCACACTTCGAGAAGATGTCGTATGACAACTCGGAACTGCTGAAAAACTACATTCACGGCTATCAGGTATTCGGCTACGAGTTCTACGCGCATGTTGCGCGTGACATCATCCGCTGGATGGACGAGTGGCTGAGTGACCGAGAACGCGGTGGCTTCTACGCTTCGCAAGACGCCGACATTAATCTCGACGACGATGGCGACTACTTCACCTGGACCGTGGACGAGGCAAAAGCCGTACTGAGCGAAAACGAATTTCAGGCGGCTGCACTCCACTACGACATCAACGAAGTTGGCGAGATGCAGCACAACCCGGCAAAGAACGTGTTGTGGGTGCGAGCACTG
>CAZDYZ010000274.1:0-2005 GCA_964509525.1 uncultured Acidobacteriaceae bacterium | reverse complement strand
TTGAAGACAACATCCTGAATCGTTCGATTGAAAGCGAAATTTGCGGCGATCAGCTGCTCTCGGGCGCCTCGCTCCATCGCGTGCGTCCGGCCGAAGTCCAGGAGATCGTAGGTGACGCTGAACTGCGGAAGAAAGTCGTTGTTGCGGATTACCAGGGTCTGCCCGGGAAACTGGAGGGGCAGCTTGAAATACCCGCCGATAGCCTGACCTTGGACCTTCGGATAATTGGGAGCCTGGGCCTGACCCAGGCCGGCGTTCGCTGCTCGTGCGGCATACCAGGCTTGTTGGGTCTGCGGGTTTGTTCTTAACGCCAAATCGACGAGCGCCGGCAGGTCGTACTGTTGTGGAGCTTGCGCTCGAATTTCCGGGCTCTCGCCAACGCGACGCAGTTCTTCGAGGCTCGATGCCGCATCGGATCGCGTCCCCAGAGAGAAAGGTGGCGTCCACGATCGATCCACGCTTTGAGAAGGCGCTACCTCAGGGTCCGGCTCAAAGCGGAGCAAACCACACCCTGGCAGTTCAGCCATGGTTGCGCTGATGAAGAAGATCGCGCACGAGAACCGCGCCATCGCGGTCAGGCTGGATAAAACAATGGAGCTGAACCGCTGCAAAGGTACATCGTTTCTCATTGCTCCTATTTAGCAAGGCATCTCCAGTCGGTCACATTTAACCGCGCGTACGCCGATGCTTTGAGAGGGGAGCCCTCGGAATCTCAGTCGTTCCGTATTGGAGTTCTATCCGGCGATGAACGAATCAACGGCGCGTGCAGGATAGTCGTAGCCATCAGGTTGATGTTAAAGGAATGAGGCCCCGGTGAGCCCAATAGGCGCTGCCGAACTCCGTTGGAGGCCGAACCAAATGGATGCGCACCTGTCTCCGTGGTGGAGGCGAGCCCTGATCCTTCTGATGCTATCGGGATTCTCGACTCTGGGCTTTCTCGCTGCGCGTACCTACCGCGACGCACCGCCGATTCCAGGACGAGTCGTGGATCCGGGAGGCGCGACGCTGTTCAACCGGCAAGACATCATGGCGGGGCAGCAGGTCTTTCTGAGCCATGGCCTCATGGAGAACGGCTCGATTTGGGGACACGGTGCTTACTTGGGTCCCGATTTCTCAGCCGAATATCTACATACGATGGCACTCGGCATCAGGGCCTCGTTGTCACCCACCAATAGCCAAGACTCCGGCGCCACTCACTCGAATGATCCGGATGCGCTTGACGCGGAGGTTGCGCGCATACTCAAGGAGAATCGCTACGAACCGGAATCGGACGCGTTGACGTACACAGAAGCTGAAGCGAATTCGTTCCTTTCGCAACAGCAGAAGTGGCGCAACTACTTCTCCTCTCCAGACCACAATGGTGGCCTGAATGCTGGTCTCATCGGAAAGCCTGAAGAATTGCGTCAGCTTACGGCGTTCTTTGCCTGGGCAGCGTGGGCCAGCGCCACACGACGACCGGGGAAGATCTATTCATACACCAATAATTTTCCATACGACCCCTTGGCCGGAAACGTCCCAACTTCGGACGCGGTCTTGTGGAGCGCCATGAGCTTGCTGATGCTGCTTGGTGGAATCGCGGCGGTGCTTTTCGCGTTTGGCCGCTTCGATTTTCTCGGATGGCACAGCGATGCGCGACGCCGACCTGTGATGCTGCCGCATCATCCGACCGCAAGTCAGCGTGCGACGCTCAAATACTTCGTCGTCGTCAGCTTGCTGTTCCTGATGCAAGCCTTGGTCGGGGGCGGGGTCGCTCACTTCAGAGCTGACGCCGCAAGTTTCTATGGCATTGATATTTCGCGCGTATTTCCGAGTCAGCTTCTGCGCACCTGGCATCTACAACTTGCGATCTTGTGGATCGCGACGGCATTCCTGGCCGGGGGGCTTTTTATTGCACCTTCCCTTGGCGGGCGCGATCCGGCCTATCAGTCATTCGGCGTCAACTTGTTGTTCGTCGCGCTGGTCGTGGTTGTGGGTGGCAGCCTGCTTGGTGAATGGCTGGGTATTC